>CAMWUB010000008.1 GCA_947177345.1 uncultured Ruminococcus sp.
AGTATATTTTATTAAAAAACTTTTCTGTTTTTGTATAATAATACAAAAAATAATGCATGATTTTTCCGGCAAATCAGCATTTTTTACAAAAATTCCTGTACCCTATTGACATTTATGTTATAATGTATTATAATTTTATAATGTATCGGTATGGAATAATACCCTATTATCTGTTATTATATCACACCGGAAAAGACTTGTCAATAGTTTTATGAAAAATTTTTCAGTTTATCCGCTGTGATATAAAATCCGTTCGTCAATGACCTGTCCGTTTTCTGAATTTCCGGAATATGACAGGTCTGAATATCCAAAAATAAGGAGGTTCCGCCTATGGTGAATGTTACACCTAAAAAGCTGGGAAAGAATGTCAGAATGAGTTTCGGTAAAATTACTGAACCTCTTGAAATGCCTAACCTCATAGAAGTGCAGAAAAATTCTTATAGATGGTTCAGGGAAGAGGGTCTGCGTGAAGTTTTCCGTGATATGACCGCCATTACAGACTATAATGGAAATCTCGTTCTGAATTTCAACAACTACAGGTTTGATACAGAACCTAAATACACCCTCGCAGAATGTAAATCAAGAGGTGCTACTTATCAGGTGGCTATGAGGGCTACTGCTACTCTTACCAACAATGAAACAGGGGCTGTCAGTGAAAGCGAAATCTATATGGGTGACTTCCCATTGATGACAGACAGCGGAACTTTTGTCATAAACGGTGCAGAACGTGTTATAGTTTCTCAGCTTGTGCGTTCACCTGGTGTATACTACGCTTTTGAAAAAGACAAGACCGGTAAAGACCTTTTTAATACTACAGTCATTCCTAACCGTGGTGCATGGCTTGAATATGAAATGGATTCAAATGACGTAGTCTATGTACGTATCGACAAAAACAGAAAAATTCCGATAACTACATTCATAAGAGCCTTGGGTGTCGGTTCAGACGAGGAAATCTATGAAATGTTCGGTGAAGATGACAGGCTTAAACAGACTATTCTTCAGAAAGACGGTACTAAAAACAATTCAGATGCTCTTATTGATGTATATAAAAAGCTCCGTCCAGGTGAACCGCCGACCGTTGAAAGTGCGTTGACACACCTTAATAATCTGTTTTTCGATGCTAAAAGATATGATTTGTGTCGTTTCGGACGATACAAATATAACAAAAAATTAGGTATCGCCTCCCGACTTGCCGGTCATACACTCGCACAGCCGGTAATCAATCCAATGACCGGCGAGATTATGGCAGATGCCGGTGAAACTATCCTTTATGATAAAGCCTGTGAAATCGAACAGGCTGGCGTTTATTATGCATTCGTAAACGTCGAAGTAAAGGAATATTTCAAAAATGAACGTGATGAAACTGAAATCCGTATGGTTGAAAAAGTCGCTAAGATTATCGGTAACGGTATGGTTGACATTAACGGCTATATTGATTTTGACGCTGAAAAATACGGAATAAATGAAAAAGTTTCGTTTAAAGTTCTCCGTGAAATACTTGAAACTTCCGCTGACAGCGACGAAGTAGAAGAAAACGTCAAGAAACGTGCCGACGAACTCGTACCTAAACACATTATTTTAGATGATATTTTTGCTACTATCAGTTACTTCCTGAATCTCTGTGAGGGTGTCGGAACTGTCGACGATATAGACCATCTCGGCAACAGACGTATCCGTTCAGTAGGCGAATTATTACAGAATCAGTTCAGAATCGGTTACGCACGTATGGAACGTAGTATACGTGAAAGAATGAACATTCAGACACAGGACGTAACAGCACTTACACCACAGTCGCTTATAAATATAAGACCTATTTCCTCCGCAATGAAAGAATTTTTCTGTTCCTCACCTCTTTCGCAGTTCATGGACCAGAACAACCCTCTTTCAGAACTCACACATAAAAGACGTTTATCGGCACTCGGTCCTGGTGGTCTTTCAAGAGATCGTGCAGGCTTTGAAGTCCGTGACGTTCACTACAGCCATTACGGCAGAATGTGTCCTATTGAAACCCCTGAAGGTCCTAATATCGGACTTATTTCATACCTTGCTACTTTTGCAAGAATAAACGAATACGGTTTTATAGAAGCTCCGTACAGACGTGTTGACAAGACAACAGGTATTGTAACAAACGAAGTTATCTACATGACAGCCGACGTTGAAGACAATTATGTAGTTGCTCAGGCGAATGAGCCTCTTACGGAAGACGGCAAACTTAAAAGACCTCGTGTTAATGCAAGATACCGTGACCAGATTCTTGAATGCGAACGTGAAAAAGTCGATTTCATGGACGTTTCGCCGAAAATGGTTGTATCTGTTGCAACTTCAATGATACCGTTCCTCGAAAACGACGACGCTAACCGTGCGTTAATGGGTTCAAATATGCAGAAACAAGCCGTACCGCTCCTCAAGACTGAAAGACCGTTTGTAGGTACTGGTATGGAATACAAAGCCGCTGTTGACTCCGGTGTATGTATCGTCGCAGAACGTGACGGAAAAATTTCATACGTAGATGCCGACAGAATCCATATGATTGACGATACCGGCATAGAACACAAATACGAACTCACTAAATTCAAGCGTTCAAATCAGGGTACTTGCGTAAATCAGAAACCGATTGTTTCAGCTGGTGAAATAGTCAAGAAAGGTCAGGTACTCGCTGACGGTCCTGCTACTGCTGACGGTGAAATTTCACTCGGTAAGAATGCTCTTATCGGATTCATGACATGGGAAGGTTACAACTATGAAGATGCTGTACTTCTCAATGAAAGACTCGTCCGTGAAGATGTATTTACTTCAGTGCATATTGAAGAATACGAAATTGAATGTCGTGATACAAAGTTAGGACCGGAAGAAATTACAAGAGATATTCCAAACGTGGGCGATGATGCTCTTGCAAATCTCGACGAAAACGGTATTATCCGTATCGGTTCGGAAGTAAATTCCGGTGATATTCTCGTAGGTAAAGTTACTCCGAAAGGTGAAACAGAACTTACAGCAGAAGAACGCCTGCTCCGTGCTATTTTCGGCGAAAAGGCTCGTGAAGTACGTGATAACTCCCTTAAAGTTCCGCATGGTGCATCTGGTGTTATCGTAGATGTAAAAGTATTCACACGTGAAAACTGTGACGAACTCAGTGCGGGTGTAAATATGCGTGTTATCTGCTATATCGCACAGAAACGTAAAATCACAGTCGGCGATAAAATGGCTGGTAGACACGGTAACAAGGGTGTTGTTTCCAGAATACTTCCGGAAGAAGATATGCCATTCCTCCCCGACGGTACACCACTCGATATAGTTCTTAATCCTCTCGGCGTTCCGTCCCGTATGAATATAGGTCAGGTTCTCGAAGTACATCTCGGTATGGCTTGTAAGGCTCTCGGCTGGCACATCATGACCCCTGTTTTCGACGGTGCACACGAAGACGACATAAGAGAATGTTTCAAAAAGGCTGCCGAATACAACAACGAACATCATGAAGATGATTTTGAACTTAAAGCCATGGATAAGGTTATCAATCCGAAAGCCCTCGAATTTACTGAAGATTGTAAGTTCACACTTTATGACGGCAGAACCGGTGAAAAGTTCGATAATCGTGTAACAGTCGGATATATGTATTATCTGAAACTTCACCACCTTGTTGACGATAAAATTCATGCACGTTCTGTAGGACCTTACGCACTCGTAACACAACAGCCACTCGGTGGTAAGGCACAGTTCGGTGGTCAGCGTTTCGGTGAAATGGAAGTATGGGCTTTAGAGGCTTATGGTGCTGCCTATACTCTTCAGGAAATACTCACCGTTAAATCAGACGATACACTCGGACGTGTAAACACATACGAGGCTATCGTAAAAGGTCAGAACGTACCTACACCTGGTATTCCGGAATCATTCAAGGTTCTTATCAAGGAAATGCAGTCGCTTTGTCTCGACGTGAAAGTACTTGACATAAATCAGGAAGAAATTGACCTTAAACAGAATTTCGACGACGATGACCCGATACCATCACGTGATAATACCTCATTCGCTGACGAAAAAACAGATGATAATACTGATTATTCAGACGATGATATCAGAGACGAAGGCTTCACTTTAGATGATGACGAAAGCAGTGACTCCGATGACTCAGAAGACTATACAGATGATGAATTTTCTTTTGATGATGATGAGCTTGTTATCGACGACGACAGCGAACTTTTCGACAGTTTTGACCTTGATGACCCCTCCGGTGAGGACTAATATTCATACGTATCATAATGCCGTATACAGAACCGCCACATTAATGACGGTTCTGTACTGCGGATTACCTTTATTTTGCAGGAGGTAGCAGTTTGGAATTTAATACTTTTGAATCAATAAAAATCGGTCTTGCTTCACCTGAACAAATCAGAAGCTGGTCTTATGGCATTGTTGAAAGACCTGAAACTATAAATTACAGAACTCAGAAACCTGAAAGAGATGGTTTATTCTGTGAAAGAATCTTCGGACCAACTAAAGACTGGGAATGTCACTGCGGTAAGTTTAAGAAAATACGCTTTAAGGGCAAAATCTGTGACCGCTGTGGTGTTGAAGTAACAAGGGCAAGGGTACGCCGTGAAAGAATGGGTCATATTGAACTCGCCGCCCCCGTTTCACATATCTGGTATTTCAAGGGTACGCCGTCGAGAATCGGACAGGTACTTGAAGTATCGCAGAAACGTCTTGAAGAAGTTCTTTACTTTACAAAATATATCGTCATTGACCCCGGTAACACTGACCTGATAAAAAAGCAGATGCTCTCTGAAAAAGAGTACTTCTCGTATCTCGAAAAATACGGCGAGGACTTCAAAGCAGAAATGGGTGCGGAAGCTATCAAGAAACTTTTGCACGAATATGACCCAGAAAGATTCGACGCACATAAAAAACGCCTCGTTGATATGGGTAAAATCTATATCGGAACTAAAAAAGTTCACTGTACAAACAAGCCTACTGAATGTACCTGTGACGAGTGTATGAAATTTGCAAGTCTTATTGACGTTGAATGGAAAAATAATATTGAACTCGTTGCAGATGACCTCAAAGCTGAATTAGTCGGCTTGCCGTCCGGACAGAAAAAAGTAAAGCTCCTGAAGAGATTACAGATTATCGAGGCTTTCAGACTTTCCGGCAATAAGCCTGAATGGATGATACTTGATGCTGTTCCGGTTATTCCGCCTGACCTCAGACCGATGATTATGCTTGACGGCGGACGTTATGCAACATCTGACTTAAATGACCTCTACAGACGTGTCATAAACAGAAATAACCGTCTGAAAAGAATGCTGGAACTTGATGCCCCTGATATTATCGTAAGAAATGAAAAAAGAATGTTGCAGGAAGCGGTAAGTTTAAGAAAATACGCTTTAAGGGCAAAATCTGTGACCGCTGTGGTGTTGAAGTAACAAGGGCAAGGGTACGCCGTGAAAGAATGGGTCATATTGAACTCGCCGCCCCCGTTTCACATATCTGGTATTTCAAGGGTACGCCGTCGAGAATCGGACAGGTACTTGAAGTATCGCAGAAACGTCTTGAAGAAGTTCTTTACTTTACAAAATATATCGTCATTGACCCCGGTAACACTGACCTGATAAAAAAGCAGATGCTCTCTGAAAAAGAGTACTTCTCGTATCTCGAAAAATACGGCGAGGACTTCAAAGCAGAAATGGGTGCGGAAGCTATCAAGAAACTTTTGCACGAATATGACCCAGAAAGATTCGACGCACATAAAAAACGCCTCGTTGATATGGGTAAAATCTATATCGGAACTAAAAAAGTTCACTGTACAAACAAGCCTACTGAATGTACCTGTGACGAGTGTATGAAATTTGCAAGTCTTATTGACGTTGAATGGAAAAATAATATTGAACTCGTTGCAGATGACCTCAAAGCTGAATTAGTCGGCTTGCCGTCCGGACAGAAAAAAGTAAAGCTCCTGAAGAGATTACAGATTATCGAGGCTTTCAGACTTTCCGGCAATAAGCCTGAATGGATGATACTTGATGCTGTTCCGGTTATTCCGCCTGACCTCAGACCGATGATTATGCTTGACGGCGGACGTTATGCAACATCTGACTTAAATGACCTCTACAGACGTGTCATAAACAGAAATAACCGTCTGAAAAGAATGCTGGAACTTGATGCCCCTGATATTATCGTAAGAAATGAAAAAAGAATGTTGCAGGAAGCTGTTGACGCTCTCATAGATAATGGCAGGCATGGAAGACCTGTTACCGGTCCTAATAACCGTGCTTTGAAATCACTTTCCGATATGCTGAAAGGTAAACAGGGACGTTTCAGACAGAATCTTCTCGGTAAACGTGTTGACTATTCCGGACGTTCCGTTATTGTAGTAGGTCCTGAACTGAAAATGTATCAGTGCGGACTTCCTAAGGAAATGGCTCTCGAACTTTTCAAGCCGTTCGTACTGAAAAGACTTGTCGATAAAAAGGCAATCGCAAATATAAAGAGTGCAAGAAAACTCATAGACCGTGCCGACAATAAGGTATGGGACGCACTCGAAGACGTAATAAAAGACCACCCTGTTATGCTGAACAGAGCTCCCACACTCCACAGACTTGGTATACAGGCATTTGAACCGATTCTCGTTGAAGGACGTGCAATAAAACTTCACCCGCTTGTATGCTCCGCATTTAACGCCGATTTCGACGGTGACCAGATGGCTGTACATCTTCCGCTGTCAGCAGAGGCACAGGCAGAGGCACGTTTCCTTATGCTTGCCGCAAATAACCTCTTAAAACCCTCTGACGGTAAACCGGTAGCTGTTCCGTCGCAGGATATGGTATTAGGTTCTTACTATCTTACAATGGCTAAACCAGGTGAAATAGGTGAGGGAAAAGTTTTCCGTGATGTCAATGAAGCACTCATGGCATATCAGGAACACGACGTTTCACTTCACGCAAATATCAAGGTAAAAATCACCAAAGATATAGGCGATAAGAAAGTATCTAAAATAATAGATGCCACAGTCGGAAGACTTATCTTCAATGAAAATATCCCGCAGAATCTCGGTTACGTCGACAGAACCAATTCAGACAAGCAGTTTGACCTTGAAATTGCGTTCCTCGTAGGCAAAAAACAGCTTTCAAACATCATAGAACGCTGTATAAAGATTCACGGTACTACAACTACTTCCGAAGTACTCGACAGAATAAAGGCATTAGGATATAAATATTCCACACGGGCAGCCCTTACGGTTGCAGTATGTGATGCTTCTATCCCACCGGAAAAGAAACAGATACTCGCAAATGCCGACGCTGAAGTTGAACAGATTACAAATGAATACGAATTTGGTTATATTTCCGCACAGGAAAAAACCAAGAAAATAATATCCCTCTGGACGAATACCACCGACGAAGTAACAAAGAAACTTAAAGAAAACTTTGACCCATACAATCCTATATGGATGATGGCAGATTCCGGTGCGAGAGGTTCTATCTCACAGATTAGACAGCTTGCCGGTATGCGTGGACTTATCGCAAATACTTCCGGTACAGTTATTGAAATTCCTATCCGTGCTAATTACCGTGAGGGTCTTAACATTCTCGAATACTTCATAGCCTCACGAGGTGCAAGAAAAGGTCTTGCCGATACCGCATTACGTACAGCCGACTCCGGTTATCTTACACGTCGACTTGTTGACGTTTCACAGGACGTTATCATACGTGAGGAAGATTGCGGTACTACTGAGGGTATCGAAGTTTACGAAATCAAGAACGGTAATGAAGTTGTAGAACCATTCATAGAAAGACTTGTCGGAAGATACCTGTCTGAAGACCTTAAGGACGAATCCGGCGAACTTATTATATCACGTAACAAACTTATCACAGATGCCGATGCTAAAAAGATTATTGAAGCCGGTATAGAAAAAATAAAAATACGTTCTGTACTCCAGTGTAAAGCACGTACCGGAGTATGTGCTAAGTGTTATGGTGCGAACCTCGCAAATAATAACGTCGTTGCTGTCGGCGAAGCTGTCGGCGTAATTGCCGCACAGTCAATCGGCGAACCAGGTACACAGCTTACTATGCGTACTTTCCACACAGGTGGTGTTGCCTCCGCAGATGCCGAAGACATCACACAGGGTCTTCCACGTGTTGAGGAACTCTTTGAAAGCAGAAGACCTAAGGGGGCGGCAATTCTTTCGAGAATTTCCGGAACTATCCACATTGAAGAAGTTAAAACAACACAGAACATCATAGTAACAAACGAAGAAACCGGCGAAACTGAAAATTATATGATACCATATAATCTCAAAATCAGAGTTGCTGAAGGTGATAAAATCGAAAAGGGTAAACGCCTCACTGAAGGTAATGTCTATCCGACTGATATTCTTAATATACTCGGTACGCTTGACGTACAGAACTATATCATAAACGAAGTACAGAAAGTATATCGTCTTCAGGGTGTTGACATCAACGACAAACACATTGAAGTAATTGTACGTCAGATGCTCCGTAAGGTCAAGGTTGAGGAAACCGGAAGCAGTTACCTGCTCCCCGGAAATCTCGTTGACAGAAAAGAAATTGATATCATCAATGACGAACTTCAGGCTCGTATTGATGCCGGTGAATACGGTTTACAGCTTGTACAGACAAGTCCGGTACTTCAGGGTATAACAAAAGCCTCGTCCAATTCCGACAGCTTTATGTCTGCTGCATCATTCCAGGAGACCACAAAGGCACTCACAGACGCAGCTATCAGAGGCAAGAGCGACAAACTTCTCGGACTTAAAGAAAACGTTATTATCGGTAAACTTATTCCTGCCGGTACTGGTATGGAGTGTTACGGACACGTCAAAGTCGTTAAAAACGAATCATACGTTGAACACAATACTCCACCGATTGCACCTATAGTATAAAAAAATCACCCCTCTGTTTAAAAACGGAGGGGATTTTTTTGCGTTTCGGGTGTTAAATTATTTACATACAAGTGCAAATTTCATATCTTTTGTGTGATATAAAAAATATACCGCATAATTTCCGACTATATGACATTTTTCTGTTTTCTGATATGTTTTCTTGTCGTAATCGCTGTAGTAACTATACGCAATATAAAAATCCTTGTCTTTTTTGTCGTCGGGAATCGGAAACCATACCTGAACTTTAAAAGCGTTTTCGTCAATACCGTATGTCTTTGAAACTATTTCATACTCATTGCCAATCCAGTCGATTTCAGATTCAGGAATTTCATAAAAACCTTTTTTTAATTCACCGTCGACTTTTTCGTATGGTACATAGTACAATAATTCACCGTAATTTTTCAGGTCATATTTCTCGTATTCGTCTTTACGTTTACTGAATTTAGTAATAAACGGTAAATAATCGTCGATGTTATAATGTTCGTCTTTCATGAAATCGTCAAGTATTTCCTGTGACGAAAAGGAATAAAATGTACAATCGGTATTACGTCTTACAAAATCGGAAACAGGTAAATTCTCAACGTCTGTATTAACGCAGTAGATATCAAGTATATCTCTACCGTCAAGCATTTCCGCAAAACTTGATTCGCTACCGGCTTTATAACGTGATTCACGCATTTCGTCAGTAGAGAAATAATATTCAAAATCTGTCGGCATATCGGCTTTTATCATGTCAATGAGTGCGTTTTCAATTTCTTCCGCCTGATAGTCGTCTGAACCGTCTGCATTTTCTTCGACACCACTTATTTCAACGTGATATTCCCTGTCACCTTCACGGACTGTCACCCAGACGTCATCGCCCTCCCAGCTACTGAAAATATCGTCTTTCTCTATAACCGATATTTCAACGACTTCTACTTCTATTCCGTATTTCTTTTCCAACCATTGACAAGCGTTTTTCTTACCGAGTTCGATTTTTGCGTTATGTATGCGAGTTTCCATGTAATTATCGTAAATACATAACGCTACAATGCCTGCTGTCAATACCGTAATAAAACCTACTGCAATTTTATTCATAACGTATCACCAATAAAGACCTTTCTTTATACCGATAACTTCATAACCCATCTGACTGAGCAGGTCAGAACCGTCTATGAATATATTTTTCCGAGGGATAAACATTGCCTGCTCCTGTATGTACGGTAAAAGCAGTCCGGACATAGCCGGTTCTATAATCTTGACGGTTTTTTCAGTACCGTCTTTACGGATAACAATGCTCATATTGAACTGACCGTTAATAGATTTTTCGGTAAAGTCAACCCTTATTACAGATGTTTTATCGTCTTCCGGTGAAAGATACAATTCAGTCGAATCGTAATATACTTTCCACCACCAGACGTATTTTTTACCGTTTACTGTTATTGTACGTGTTTTGCGTTTCATTGTATCACCTGATTTTATCAGTCAAAATCTCTGTAACCCAGTTTATACAGAATATTGTCACCGTCTTTAAAGTCAATCTCGCCGACGTCAGATTTACTGCACAGATTATTAAAAACGTACTCAAGAATCTGTCGGGCGAAAAACGGACGGCACAGATTGAGGATAATTTTTTCTTTTCCGTAAAAACAAGGTGTTCCCTCGTCGAAATAAGCATCTATGTTCATATTCGGACTATATCGGGTAAAATAAACTCGTACTTTTAATTTTTTATTGTTTTGCGGTACAAAAAGATAATAAGAATGCGGATAATTTACAAAATCCATGTCGTCGTAATTATATGACCACAGATATTTTTCACCGTCAACGTCCATAACTCTGAGCCTGACCCTGTTTTTCATATATCCGTTACTGTTCCTGCTCCCCGAAAATTCGTATAGCTTTCAGCATAATTGCACATTCAAGACGTTTCTTTTCAAGCTGACACGAAAGTTTATGAGCCGTTCTTATATCGCCCATATACTGATAATTGTTAGCGTTACAACCACCGCTACAATAGAATTTTGCCCAGCATTTAGTACATTCCGGCTTAGTGTAAACGTGTGCCTTAGCAAAATCGGCTTTCATTTCCTGATTGAATGTACCCTCATCGATATTACCCATTTTGTACTCGTCTATGCCTACAAACTGGTGACACGGGAAAATATCCCCGTCCGGAGTTATTGCGACGTAATCGTTACCGCAACCACAACCCCGAAGTCTTTTTATTGCACAAGGTCCTTGGTCAAGGTCAATCATGAAGTGGAAAAAGTTAAACTTCTTACCGGATTTTTCATTTTCGATTATCCTTTTTGCAAGTTTTTCATATTCGCTGAAAACTTCCGGTAAATCCTTTTCTGTAAGTGCGTACTCGTCGGAATCTCCTACAACTGGTTCTATTGAAATCTGGTCAAAACCGGCTTCATATAATGCGAAAACATCGTCAGCAAAATCGAGGTTATGATTTGTGAAAGTACCTCTCACATAGTATTCCTTATCGCCTCGATTTTCAACGAGTTTTTTAAACATAGGTAAAATTTTATCGTAACTGCCTGAACCGTCCACCCTCGGACGCATAAAGTCATTGACTTCTTTTCTGCCGTCAATCGACAGTACAACATTTGACATTTCTTTATTGATAAAATCAATTTTATCGTCGTCAAGAAGTATGCCGTTAGTAGTTATCGTAAAGCGGAATTTCTTATTGAACTCTGCTTCACGACTGCGTGCGTATTTTACAATCTGCTTGACTACCTCGAAATTCATAAGAGGCTCACCGCCGAAGAAGTCTAATTCGAGATTCTGACGGTCACCGGATTTTTCAAGTAAAAAGTCTATAGCGTGCTTACCAGTCTCGAAAGACATTAATTTCCTGCCCTTGCCAAAATCTCCGGTAGATGCGAAACAGTACTTGCAACGTAGATTGCAGTCATGGGCGATATTAAGGCACATTGCCTTTACCGGTGAGGCTACTGAATATTGTGCGTATTTTTCGTAATCGTCCTCGGAAAAAAGTATCTTTTCGTTGTATAACTCGACTATTTCAGCATAACAGGTTTTAATCTCCTCTGCCGGATAAACCTTTGAAAGTTTGTCGATAATATCCTGCCGACATTCCGGTTCAAACGGTGGCTTGATGTTGTCGAGTAAATCGTAAGTCAGTTCGTCGACGATATGTACACCACCACTGTTTACGTCGAGAACTATATTGAATCCGTTAAGTTTATATTTATGTATCATTTTAAAAATTTCCTTTCAGATTTTATTTTTTTTGTTTATTTCCTCTAACTTTTCGTTGAGTTCTTTTTTCAGTCTTACATTACGCCGTATTATGAAAGCAACAGCTATAACAGGTATTATCACACTGAAAATTGCTGTAAAAACAGGTGAAAATTTATCATAACTATTACCTAATATTCCCTCTATGAAACTTTTCGGAAGAAATGAAAACCAACTCCAAAGCCAATACAGACCGAATATTTTTCCTATTGAAAAATGTTGTTTTTCGTAATTTTTCATAGCAATTTCCCGAAGCTGAACTACTTCACTTTTCTGACTGCCATAGTCAAAATCGGGGGCTGTTTCGTCGTATGCGAGCCTTCGGGCGAGATTTTCACGGGCTTTTTTGTTGCGTCTGTTTATGCGTGGAAAGGCTATACAAGCCGGTAGTGCCGAAAAAATCAAGACTCCTATGGGTACAAGCATTATGTCAAAATCAAAAGTAGTATAAAGCATGGTAAGTATAAACGAAACTATGCCAACAATCATAATTTCAAGAAAAGCAAGTGCTGAAAGTGGTGTATACTCCTTTTTGAACATCTTTTTAGCGTTCTGCTTTTCGTAAATCATTTGTTGATGATGTACGTTTTCAAGCATACGGAGTTTAGACCGTTCATTTCTTAACTGTCCCTCAAACTGCTCCATAAGTACATTTAGCTGAGATTTTGCACCCTCGCTTGCGGTCATGATTTCCCGAACGTTTTTCACGATATTTTCAAGCGAATCTGTTTCCGTAAGGTTTTGTGCCTGAAACCCTCTGAACTCAACCGGCAACTGTCCTACTGACATATCCGCATAACACGGTATGAGTATTTTGGACTTATCTTTTTTCATGAGTTCGATAAACCTGCTCCATTCGTTCCGAACCCATACGGAATCAAAATGTTCCGGAGACGTTCCGACACATATCATAATCTGTGCGGAATTTATCGCTGAATATATGTAGGGTTCAAATTCCGTGCCTAATTTGTCTTTGAGTGTTATCGGTGCGAAAAATACTTTTATATTCTGTTTTGTGAGTACGGAATAAATTTTTTCCGCAAGTAACGCATCAGCTGAACGTTCACCGTTTTTGTCAGTTTCCTTGTAACATATAAACACATCAAAAGGCTTTTCTTTCATAGCGATTTCAAGTATATTCCGTTGAATACCGTCAATGACCTCCGCAAGCTGTATGTATATATTTCTTAAATTCAAGTCGGAATATTCAAGGACTTTCCGGAACTCTGGTATATCCTGAATCTTTTCAAAAGACGTTCTGTGACAAGTAGGTATTCTGTTGTTAGTTTCAGGGTCAACGACATACTCTATACCGTACTTGCACAGGCATAATCCCCAGTATGCTTCGGCTTCTTCCGGAAAATCGGCAACAATATCCCTGTATACGTCGCCTGCCCTGTCGAAGTCGCACGCAAAACGCAAAGCATTTGCCTTATTGAAAAGCTGTAACTTCTTTTCGCTGGTTAAGTCCGGAATAGTCTGTACGGAATCGCAGTATTCACACTTGCATATACGCATACCGGCTTTAACATCGAGATTTGCCCCGCACATTTTGCAGTTAAAAACCATAATATCACCTCAATAACTAAAAACAGAGGCAGTATTTTTTTACAAACACTGCCTCCGGTGAAATGCAAGTCTTATCTTTCGCACTTCTGGTTAGCGACTGTACAGGAAGTCTTGCAAGCTGACTGGCATGATGCCTGACATTTGCCACAGCCACCCTTTTTAGCAGACTCTTTCAGATTTGCCTTGTTGATTGTCTGAATGTGCTTCATAATCCTAAACCTCCATAATTTTTTTACACGACTTATTACCGTGCGTGTTGGATTTAATTATAACATATTTCAAGCCGGTTTTCAATATATTTTTTAAAATTTGTTAATTTTCGACAATACAGCGTATAAAAATATGTGAAAAATTATAATTGTTCTTCAAGTTCTATGAGTTTTTCAAAACTTTCTTCCATTTTCTGTTTAAGATTTTCAATTTCAGTACATTTTCTGTTCATGAGTTCGTAATCACTGTAGACTTCTTCATGTGAGATTTCTTCCGTGAGGGAATCAATTTCCGCCTGAAATTCGTCTATTTCCTTTTCAAGACGTTTCATTTCGTTTCTTTTTGCAACGTCTGCACTTCGTTGTTGCTTACTCCGATATGTCCTGACGGCTTTTTCCTTAGCTATTTCCGCATTCTTTGCGAATTTTTCAGCGTCGGAAATTCTCTTCTGTTCCGCCTGCTCCTCACGGAGTACATCGAGATATTTTTCAAATCCGTAATCATGCAGACGATATTTTCCGGCAGTGAGTTCAATAAGCCGGTCTGCAATCTTACTTAACAGATACCTGTCATGCGATACGAATATAACCGTTCCGGTGTATTCTTCCAGAGCCTCTTCAATTGCCTCTTTTGACGACAAATCAAGGTGGTTTGTGGGTTCGTCGAGGATAAGGACGTTACCGTGTTCCTGCATCATTATGGCGAAACATAATTTAGCACGTTCACCACCGCTGATAACTCCGGTCTGCTTGAAAACGTTTTCACCGGTCAACCTTACCTGTGCCAGCAGACTACGCACTTCCAAATCCGACATAGACGGATAACGGCTGTGTATCTCTTCCATAACGGACAGTTCACGGTTTAAATTGGTGCTTTCCTGTTCAAAGTAGGATATTTTTATATTGCTGTTCCAACGCACAATACCTTTATGCGATAACTTTTCCTGAATAATTTTAAGAAGTGTAGATTTACCTATTCCGTTATCGCCTATGATACCTATTTTTTCGCCCCGACGGACTTCAAAATTTACCTCGTCCACAAGAGTTTTCCGTGAACTTCCCTCGCCTACTGAGATGTCAACGCCCTTGACTTTAAGTACATCTATAGGCGGTTCTATGGCGTATGTGAAATGAATTTTAGCGGTTTTCGTCTCATGGAAAGGCTTTTCAATGCGTTCAATCTTTTCGAGTTGTCGCCGACGGCTTTGTGCCATTTTGGTAGTAGAGGCACGCACAAGATTTTTAGCTACATAGTCTTCCAGTTTTGAAATCTGTTTCTGTTGCATTTCGTATTCTTTTTCAAGACGTGTATCATTTTCCTCACGCTGACGGACAAACGCCGAATAATTCCCCTTATATCGTGTAAGCGTACCTCTTTTGATTTCACATATCGAAGTGCAGAGTTTATCAAGAAAATAGCGGTCATGCGAAACTATAAGTACCGCCCCCCTGTATGTGCGTAGATAATCTTCAAGCCACATGATAGTTTTGAAATCGAGGTGGTTTGTGGGTTCGTCGAGTATGAGGAGATTAGGTTCTTCAAGAAGAAGTTTCGCTATACAAAGACGTGTTTTTTCGCCACCGCTGAATCCCGAAACTGTACGATTAAGTTCATTTTCAGAAAATCCCATACCATTGAGAATAGTTCTTATTTTAACGTCGGTATTGTAGCAGTCTCTTATAAACATCTCCGAGCCCACGAGACCTAGAGGAATGTCGTATGCGGTATTCTTCTTGAAAAAAACAA
>CAMWUB010000009.1 GCA_947177345.1 uncultured Ruminococcus sp.
GATATAATATACAGGGGTGGAATTTATGAAAATAACTGAAATACGCATTGACTGTCAGAAACAAAGAATTTTCAGCATTGAATCTGAATATGATTTTGTATTTTTTATGTTCCGGACACCTGTTATTTTCCGGAATGCTGGTGAAAAAATACAATTTACAAGCAATTCAGCAGGAGTTTTCAGCCGTGGAAATATTCCGGATTTCATGCCGGAAAAAAAACATACTCTTATATTCGATTATATGGGTTTTCAGACATCATCTTCCGATAAACAGTATATGCTTTCAATGGGAATACCGATAAATACACTCGTTCCGGTATATGACGATTCAGTTATAAAAAATACACTTATTTCAATGCGGAACGAGTTTTCACATAGTGGTATGTACCGTAACGAATTTATGGAACTTTCAATGAAAATTCTTCTCATATCCCTTTGTGAAATAGCCGTCCGTGAAAAAGAACCGGATATTATTCACTATGACAGATTGAAAACCCTCCGCCGTGAGATTCTCGCCAATCCTGATAAATCGTGGTCTGTCAAGGACATCTGTTATAATCTGAATATCAGCAGAACTTATTTTCATAAACTCTATAAACAGGCATTCGGTGTGACCTGTATTCAGGATATTATTGAAAATCGTCTGAAATATGCCTGTGAACTCCTTAAGAATACCGATTTATCAATAAGTCAGATTGCCGAAAAATGTGGTTATGAAACCGATTCTTATTTTATGAGACAGTTCCGGCAATACATAAAGTGTACACCATCGGAATACCGGCGGAAATCAAGAAACTAAAAAAGGAGCTTATAAAAAGCCCCTTTTTTTTAACTGTAATTCTTTGCTATACGATAATCCACCGCACCGGTGAAGGCATCATATATAATATCTTCGTTATCGCTGTTCATTACAAGATACGAATTTTTATAGAATAACGGTATAAAGCCGTAACCGTCAAGTATTCTGCTTTCCTGTTTACAGTAACAGTCAACCAGTTCCGAAACATCGGAACATTTTCGGATTTCGTCTGTTAATTTCCTGCCGTTTACAGAATATTCAAGAAATTCATTTCCGGAAAACTGTTCAATAACGGAAAGTCCGCTGTTGAACTCCGCTTTAAGAGGATAAAGGGCTATACCATAATCATTACTTGCTATACGTTGTATAAATTCCGCCGGTGTGACTTCCTCTATACCGACGTATACACCTAAAGCATCGTACCACTGTTCAGAAAGTCTGTTCAGATATTCAGCGTCAATGCTTCCGGCAGATACCAGTATTTTAATATTTTCAAATATTTCAGTCTGTAATTCAGCCTCCGCTACTGACAAACATCTTTCAGCTTCGGAAATACCATAAAATCCGTACTGCTTATCGGAAACAAGTTCACGGTAACTTCTTCCGAGCAGGCTCACCGCTGGCGGAATTAATCCGTAAGCTACTGAAATATCTTTTTCATTTTCGTCAAGAATACTGTCCCTGTCAATCGAAAATGCAAGGGCTTTACGCATACTCAGGCTTGAAAAATATCTGTCCTCTGAATTGAAAACAAGTCCGAGAGTTGTTGCACATGACGACGTTATTATATTTTTTTCGACATTTATTCCGTCGATATTGTCAGTCGTGAAACATTCTATATCACCAGTCCGGAACATATTCCGGATATCGTTTTCATCTGATTCTATAGTGAAGTTCAGAAATGACGGTACTACAGGATTGGTTTCAGTACTGTTCACCGCATTTTTTTTCATGTACAGAATATTATTCACACCATAAGGGTCATAAAACCACTGACGCACAAAAAACGAACCGTTTGACATTACAGAACGGTCGTCAAGTCCGTAACGTCCTTTTGTGGAATAGAAAAATTCCCTGTTGCACGGATACGCCGGACTTGTTGCAAGAAGTCCTAAAAATTCCGCACTTGGATAATCCAGCGATATATTAAGTGTATAATTATCTACAGCGATAACACCGGCAGTTTCCGGAAGTGCTTCGTCGGCAACTATTTTACTACCGTTTCTGATACACGAAAAATCTTCCGCATATGGTGACTTCATGGCAGGGTCGAGAATCCTCCGCAATGCAAATACATAGTCACCGGCGGTAACCGGAAAATATTCATCGTCGTCAATGTAATCATCATCATTTTTATCGAAAAACCAGTAATTATCCTGACGCAATGTGAATGTATATTCCAGACCGTCCGGCGATATGCTATAACTTTCGGCGTTACAACAGATTATATTTCCGTATTCGTCTGTGGTCATAAGACCGCTGTACAGATTTTTTATAATCGTTTCAGATGCTGAATCCGTAGCATATTGTGGGTCAAGACTTTCAGGGTTTCCTAAAATTGTGACATCATACATATGTCCTGAACCGTCACCCCTGTCATCATTCCCACAGGAAAACAATGTTACTGTAAATATCATGCAGATTAGAATTATCAGTTTTTTCAAATTTATCTCCGTTCTTTCAGACTTTTCAGCGTACTTTTACCGAAATTATAAATCCGTCCTGATTGTTTCCGGAAACTTCATAATCACTGCCGAGTGGTATTCCTACATCTGTTAATGTTCCGTCACCTGCTCCGACGTAATATACTTTATAAAGGCTCGTACCTGAAGAAATTTCAAGAGGTTTGTTTATAGTATATGATTTCAGCTTTTCAATATACTCTTCAAGACAAAGATTATTCTGTTTCATGTATGTTGAGTGCGGAACTCCTACATATCTGTATGTCTGAGTTCTTGCACGTTCATTTGTATAAAATTCCTTGCCCTCCGGATAGCGTACAACAAAACCATAATCGGCGGCGTGTTCGTCAATCCATGCATATATACCAGTCGGCGAATAATATCCCGAACCTGAACCATCCTGTGGAAATACTCCCATGTCAAAACTCCTGCCTGTGTGATAGTCGGAAAAACCACTCATAACACCGGATATTCCGTCATTATATCGCTGGCTCTGGTCTTCTGCTGAACGATAGCCACCTATTACTACTATATCCGTATTGTACTGACTTTCCGCAAAGGCTTCCATAAGTTCGTTAAGATGTTCTATTACTTCTTCGTCAAGAGATACTACAAAGTCACTTACGCCATAATACTGACTGCTTATATGGTCGTAAAGCGTTACTATTTCTGTATCTTCCTCCGGAAAATGATATATATTATTTCCGTTTACAGTTATAAGATTTCCGCTGTAAATTTTTTCGTGATTCATCGGGATTTCCGTATAGCCATCCGGCAGAGGCTCTTTTTTAGTTGTGATTGTTGTTGTGGTAGTTGTTGTAGTTTCTGTCGTTGTAGTTGTAGTCTGTGTAGTGGTGGTAGATTCGGTAGTTGTTGTGACCTGCTCCGTAGTGGTTGCGATTTCTTCCGGTATAGTTGTAGTGGTTTCCGTATCGGAAACGCTTGTATCTTCCGGATTATCTCCCTTTTTAAGTATTCCCTTTACGCACGAAGTTATTACAACAACCAGTACTATCAGTGCAAGCAATACGGCAAATACCCTGTCATAACGAACTCTGTATTTTTTCTTCTTACGTCGTTTATCTCCTTTACTCATAATTATATCTCCTTTTTCTTTGATAATCTAAATTATATCATAATTTTTCCGGAATGTAAAGTATTTTAAAGCATTTTTCACTTTAATTACATACAGAACGCAAAAAACAGGTCTGTCATAAAGACAAACCTGTTTTATTTCAGTGAATCATTTCAGATATATATTTTCCGCTATTCTTACGGGCATATATAACAGTATATTTATCAGTATCAGGCGGTTTCTTTTCAAACGTCGTTCTTCCGGTCTGCTGATTTCCGTTATTATCATTATAGATATAAAGTACATCATATAATTTCATGCCGTCCATATCTTTAAGTTCAGTTATTTCGGCTATTTCACCGATACCGGTTATGCCGTTTTCTTTCAGTATATTGTAATGTCTTACACTCATAATCATTGCCCATATAACAAAAATTCCGCCCGCAACCCACAAAAAAGCCATAATATATATAAGAATAACAAATATATTATTTTTTTCATAAAGATTCTTGTTTGCTGTCATAACACAGAAAATCAATATACCAATTGCTATACATAAAATCCCACGGAAAATATATGCTACAACCTTTTCAGGCTTTTTTAATTTCTGCCTTTCCATGATTACTTGCGTTTTAAAGCCTCTCTGGTTGTATTCACTATGTTTTCTGCGGAAAGTCCGAACTTTTTCAGTAATTCAAGAGCAGGTCCGGAATAGCCGTATACGTCATTTACGCCGATTTTAATAACCGGTACAGGACAGCATTCTGTAACAGCCTCCGCAACTGCTGAACCTAATCCGCCTATAATGCTATGTTCCTCAGCAGTTACTATAACACCGGTTTCCTTTGCACACTTGCATATAAGCTTCTTGTCAAGCGGTTTGATAGTATGAATATTAACAACCCGTGCGGATATGCCCTCAGTTTCGAGAACTTTAGACGCTTCAACGGCTTCATTAACCATAAGTCCGGTAGCTACTATTGTTACGTCTTTACCGTCACGCATTACAACACCCTTACCGAGTTCAAATTTATAGGTTTTCGGGTCATTTATAACCGGTACTGCAAGTCTTCCGAAACGCATATATACAGGACCATTGAACTCTACAGCAGTTCTTACAGCCTGACGTGCTTCAACGTCGTCACATGGATTGATTATAGTCATTCCGGGAATTGTACGCATAAGTGCTATATCCTCGTTACACTGGTGTGTTGCACCGTCTTCGCCTACTGAAATTCCGGCGTGTGTCGCTCCGATTTTAACATTCAGATGCGGATAGCCGATTGAATTTCTTACGATTTCAAAGGCTCTTCCGGCGGCGAACATTGCAAAAGTACTCGCAAACGGTATCTTTCCACAGGTAGCAAGTCCGGCAGCGACACCCATCATATTGGCTTCTGCAATGCCACAGTCGAAAAATCTTTCAGGATATGCTTTCTTGAAAATAGCTGTCTTAGTAGCGGCGGCAAGGTCTGCATCGAGTACAACCAGATTTTTATATTCTTCCGCCAGTTCTTTAAGAGTTTCGCCGTAACTCTCACGGGTAGCCTTTTTTATTACATCTGACATAATTTTCAGTCCTCCAATTCCTTAAGCTGTGCATTGAGTTCAGCCATAGCCTGCTCATACTGTTCCTTGTTAGGTGCTGTACCGTGCCAGCCTACCTGATTTTCCATGAAAGATACACCCTTACCCTTTACAGATTTCTGTATGATTGCAACAGGTTTATCAGTAACGGCTTCAGCTTCTGTGAATGCACGTTCTATATCGTCAAAGTCGTGACCGTCCATGGTTATGACGTGCCAACCGAAAGCCTCGAATTTATCGGTAATCGGTTCAGGTGAACATACTTCCGTGATAGCACCGTCAATCTGTAAGCCGTTATTATCGACGATTGCGACAAGATTAGTCAGATTGTAATGTGCGGAAAACATACAGGCTTCCCATACCTGACCTTCTTCAATTTCGCCGTCTCCGAGAATTGCATAAACTTTATAATTTTTATTGTCGAGTTTTCCGGCAAGTGCCATACCACAGGCTACTGAAATACCCTGTCCAAGTGAACCGCTTGACATATCCACACCGTTTATATTTATGCATGGGTGTCCTTGTAATGCAGAACCTATATGGCGGAGTGTTTTTAAATCTTCTTCCGGAAAATATCCCTTTTGTGCGAGTACCGCATATAATGCCGGTGCTGTATGACCTTTTGAAAGCACAAGCCGGTCACGGTCTGGGTCTTCGGGATTCTGTGGGTCAACATTCATTTTATTATAGTAAAGATATGTCAGTGTATCGCTTATAGATAGCGAACCGCCAGGGTGTCCGGATTTGGCGTTATAAGTACCCTCTATAACACCCATTCTCACTTTGCAGGCTTTTTTCTGCAAATCCTTTTTCATAGATGCGTCCATGATAACCTCCACATATTTTATTTTACGGTTTTAACCGTTTTCAGCATTACATTTTTTTATTATATAATCAATCAGTTCAGATACCGCACCGGTATCGTTGGTATTTTCAAGTATTATATCCGCTACTTCCTTGACGGACTTTTCCGCATTTGCCGGACATACGCCTAAATCCGCAAGCTGTATCATTTCCCTGTCGTTGTCGAAATCTCCTATTGCTATAAATTTACAGTCATTCATTCCGGACAGTTTTCTGTATTCCGCTATCGCAGAACCTTTACTTATATTATGCGGTAACATTTCAATAAAAATTTCCGAGGACTTTACAAAATCGACTTCCTTGTAATTCTTTCCGGAAATTATTTCTTCCATTACAGGTATATCTTCCGGAGACATCGCAAACAGGACTTTTAACCAGCCGTCGTCAGAAATTTCCTGTAAACCGGCATATACCGGCGATATTCCGCAAATATCAGTATGATGTTGCTGATAGTAATTATTCCGGAATACGTATGTTTTTTCTGTTTTGAGGATTTCCCCACCGGCTGAGGGCATAGCATCAAGAAGTTCAGCGGTTATTTTCCTTGCATTTTCCGGAAGATATTCCGCATACAGAATTTTTTCCGTCTTATAGTCGTAAATTATTCCGCCGTTATACATGATAACAGGTATACGCAAATCAAGTAATTTCCGGTACTGTTCAAAAGATTCAAGTGTACGTCCGGTTGAAACGGTAAATTTTCCGCCGAGTGATACGAATTTTTCTATTGCCTGACGGTCTTTTTCATTTATTTTCTTTTCAGAGTTTAAAAGCGTTCCGTCCATATCGGACATAATGACAATTTCTGATATATCTTCAAACAAAATTTTCACCCCGTTTTATCAAGTTTATCAAGAATTTTCCGGAAATAATCCGGTAATTCACTTGTAAATTCCATATATTCACTGGTAGTCGGGTGAATAAAACCTATTTTACGTGCGTGCAGGCACTGACCGTCAATGTTTTTATATGGTTTACCATAAACATCATCACCGAGTACAGCGTGACCTATATATGAAAGATGTACTCTTATCTGGTGAGTACGTCCGGTCTCGAGAAGTAATTTCAAATGGGCATATCCGGCATACTGCTTTATTACCGTATAATGCGTAACCGCATGGCGTGAATTTTCCGGCGTGATGCACATTTTCTTGCGGTCTGTTTTGTGTCTGCCTATGGGTGCATCTATAGTGCCGGAAGTCTCTTTAAAATAACCGCTTGCAATTGCTTCATACTCACGTGTGAAACTGTGTTCTTTAATCTGTTCCGCAAGTTTTATATGTGAACGGTCATTCTTTGCGATGATAAGCAAACCGCTTGTATTCTTGTCTATACGGTGAACTATTCCAGGACGGATAACACCATTTATTCCGGAAAGACTATCACCACAATGATATAATAAAGCATTTACAAGTGTTCCGTTATAATTTCCATGTGCAGGGTGTACCACCATACCTTTCGGCTTATTCACCACCAATAAATCATCATCTTCATAGACTATTTCAAGCGGTATATTTTCCGGTAAAGCGTCCATAACCTGAGGTTCGGGAATTTCTATAGTTATATTATCGCCGGATTTCAGCTTATAATTTTTATTTACATTATTTCCGTTTACAAGAATTTTATTTTTTTCAATAAGTCCCTGTACTCCTGAACGTGTAAGCTCACCGATATTTCCGGAAACAAATGTATCTATTCTGTTTCCCGCATTCTCCGCACTGACGGAAACTTCAATGATTTCAGACATCTTTTTCCGCCTCCTGTCGTGATTTTTCAATTTTCGGTTCAATGAAAATACTGTAAATCAACAGAAGTACAAACGCAACCGTCACGCATATATCGGCAACGTTGAATATAGCAAAATCAAATAACTTAATCTCAAACATATCCACAACATAGCCCATACGGATACGGTCAATCAGGTTTCCGATTCCTCCGGCTATGAAAAGTCCCACGGCTATATTAAGCAGTTTTGAACGTTTCAAGGTCATAAACATGAAAACTATTCCGGCAATTATAACCAGTGAAGTGAATCCGACAAGAAACCATCTCTGACCTGCCATACTTCCGAAAATAGCCCCTCTGTTTTCAAGATACGTGAGGTCAATTATTTTAAAATCGCCGAAATGTATGAAATCCATGCTTCCCACCGGCTGAAGTACTTCAACCGACCAGTTTTTTACAAGCTGGTCTGCAACAACAAGAACACCTATCATTATAACAAGAAAAACTGCCATTAAATTTTCCTTTCAACAAATACTGCCCACCGACGTTCAGACAGCAGGCAGTATAATCAATTATACTTCAACAGCTATGACACATCTATGACAGAGTGTCGGGTGTTCGTGACTTGTGCCGACATACTTTGAATAACACCAGCAACGTTCACATTTTTCGCCCTCTGCCTTTACAACTTCAAAGCTGGTTTCACCGTCTGCATTATCAACAGTAACGCCTGATACTATGAGTATCTCGGTAAGCTGTTCCGCAAGGGTATTATATTTTTCATAGTCATCTCCGGAGGCTTTTATAACAATCTGTGCTTCCAGTGATTTTCCGATTGTCTTTGCATTTCTTGCATCTTCGAGAACTTTATTAACTGTCTCACGAGTGGAATAAATGAAGTTCCATTTTTCAATAAATTCGTTGTCAAATTCAATTCCGGACTTTTCAGGCATCTGATTCAGGAAAACGCTTTCATTGTCGTCTTCAGAAGAGTGTGGCATATATCCCCATATCTCTTCAGCAGTGAACGATATTATCGGTGCGGAAAGTCTTGCTATTGCACTGAGAATCTTATACATTGTAGTCTGTGCTGAACGGCGTTTTTCTGAATCTTCCTTTTCACAGTAAAGTCTGTCCTTGATTATGTCAAGATAGAAGTTAGACATATCTATTACACAGAAATTATGAATTGCGTGGAATGCTATATGGAAATCAAATGCGTTATAACCCTCGTTTACCTTGTCAATGAGTGCATCGAGTTTCATTACAGCCCACTTGTCAAGTTCCGTGAGCTTGTCATATGAAACACAATCTGTATCAGGGTTGAAGCCCTTACCATTTCCGAGGTTTCCTAAAATAAATCTCGCTGTATTCCTTATCTTCTTATAAGCGTCGGATAACTGGCTTAAAATAACCTTTGAGATTCTTATATCTGAATGATAGTCGGAAGATGCTACCCATAATCTTAATATATCTGCTCCGTACTGGTCAGTAATCTCGCTCGGGTCTATACCGTTTCCGAGTGACTTATGCATAGTTTTTCCCTGACCGTCTACAACCCAACCGTGTGTACATACTGCCTTATACGGTGCTGTACCGTGATATACTACCGATGTGAGAAGCGACGACTGAAACCAACCTCTGTACTGGTCAGCACCCTCCAGATACAAATCGGCAGGGAATCTAAGACCTTTATGCTGTTCCATTACAGCAGAATGTGATACACCACTATCAAACCATACGTCCATGATGTCGTATTCTTTCGTGAACTCTCCGCAACCACATTCACATTTTATGCTTTCCGGTATGAACTCTTTTACGTCTTTAGTCCACCAAGCATCAGAACCTTCGGCACGGAATAAATCGGAAATAGCTTTTATAGTATCGTCGTTTACAATCGGCTTGCCACAGTCTTTACAGTATACTATCGGAATAGGTACACCCCACGTTCTCTGACGTGATATGCACCAGTCGCTTCTGTCACGTACCATGCCTTTTATCCTGTCTTCACCCCATTCGGGAATCCACTGTACAGCCTCGATTGCTTTTATTGCCTCGTCTCTGAATCCGTTCACGGAACAGAACCACTGTTCAGTAGCACGGTAGATTATAGGACTGTTACATCTCCAGCAGTGCGGGTACTGGTGGACTATCTTCTGTATTGCAAGAAGTGCATTAAGTTCTTCGAGTTTTTTTGCGATAGCCTTGTTAGCGGTGTCGGTATCCATGCCCTCGAACTCACCGGCTTCTGCGGTCTGTCTGCCCTTTGAATCTACACATACTATAATGCCTATATCGTCGTATTTCTTGCATACTTCAAAGTCCTCGACACCATAGCCAGGGGCAGTGTGTACACAACCTGTACCGCTTTCAAGAGTTACGTGGTCGCCAACTATTACCGGTGAAAGTCTGTCATATAACGGGTGCTTTGTCTTCATGCCCTCGAGTTCAGCACCGGTAAATATTCCCTGTGTTGTATATTCCGTGATTCCGGCTGTTTCCATAGTATTCTTGACGAGTTCTTCCGCCATTACGTAATATTCTTCGCCGTTCTTCACGAGTGTATAATTATATTCAGGACCGAGACAGATAGCAAGGTTTCCGGGAATTGTCCATGTGGTAGTAGTCCATATCACAAAGTAAATTTTTGAAATATCAAGACCCATTCCGGTGAAAATTCCCTTATCATCTGTAACATTGAACTTAACATATATAGAGTGGCAAGGGTCATTAGAATACTCAATTTCTGCTTCAGCAAGGGCTGTGTTACAATCCGGACACCAATAAACAGGTTTAAGTCCCTTATACATATAACCTTTCTTTGCCATTTCGCCGAAAACTTCAATCTGACGTGCTTCAAATTCGGGTTTTAATGTAAGATATGGGTCATCATAGTCGCCGAGTGTGCCGAGACGTTTAAACTGTCTCATCTGATTGTCAACGTGTTTCATGGCAAAATCATGACAATGTTTTCTTAATTCAACCGGCGGAATAGCTCCGTTTTCAACTCCGATAGCCTTCATAGCTTTTAACTCTATCGGCAGACCGTGTGTATCCCAGCCCGGAACATACGGCGAACAATACCCACTCATATTCTTATATTTTACAATTATATCCTTGAGTGTCTTGTTGAGTGCAGTTCCCAGATGTATTTCACCGTTTGCATAAGGCGGACCGTCATGCAGAATATATGTTGGTCTGTCCTGATTCTTTTCAATCATCTTATAGTAAAGTCTGTCATTTTCCCATTTTTCAACAAGTGCAGGCTCTCTTTTCGGAAGATTACCACGCATAGGAAAATCTGTTTTAGGAAGATTCAGAGTAGTATTATAATCCAAAGACATTGTTTTTTTCCTGATTTCTCACAAATGTGAAAAATTATCCTTTCATTATATTTTTTATGATTCTTCTTCCGTATTTTCGGAAACTATTTCATTGGCTATCTGTTCAGCATTAGTAGCTTTTCACATAGCCTCCTATTAAGTTTCAGTAAAGGTTGAAATCAAGTCAAGATGTTCCTTGTAAATATCGAAAAGACTTTTTTTGAAGTCTGCAACCTGCTGTTGTGCTTCAATAAGTGCTTCCTTTTCTTTTGCGATTTCCTCACGATTTTTTTCCATAGCTATGGCGTGTTGTCTGACTGCCTCATCTTCGAGTGCGGCGGCTTTGGCTTTTGCCTCTGCTATGATTTTTTCGGCTTTTTCCTTAGCTTCATTTATTACCTGATGACCTTGTTTCTGAGCACCTAATAAAGCATCTTTTAAAGCGTCTTCATCTCTCATGTATTCACGGACTCTATCTGCAAGCACCTGTATTTTTCCATTAGCTTCATTTCTTTCACGTTCCATGTCATCGAGTTCTGCTTCAAGTTCTGCGAAAAATTCGTCAATTTCCTCCTGTTTATAGCCGAATGCTGCTTTTTCAAACCGCTTGTTTCTTACGTCCTTTGAAGTTATCATATATTTCACCTCTAAACAAATTTTTTTATATTAATATGTATCCGATTTTTGCGGGTGTTTCCGCCAATATCGGACAGCAAAAATTTTCCGTAACCTCTTACAGAAATTATATCACCGGATTTTACTTCCGCCGAAACAGATTCAGTTATAAAATGATTTATTTCAACTTTTTCTGAACGTATCATTACAGCGGATTTTTCACGGCTCTGCCCTGTGGCAAGGCTTAAAACGCAGTCAAGACGCAGTGAGGCAACAGTTCCGCTGATAGTCCTGAACTCCTGTCTCACTTCCATTTCAAAAGGCTTATCACCAGAACATTTAACGCCTGTCCTGCCGATTTTTGAAACTGTTGAAATAACAAGTCCTGCAACTACTTCAGTCATAAAAATCTGCGTCATGCCCTCGCCTACAACTATATCGCCTATAGTATCACGCCTGAACTTCATACCCATAAGAGTACCTAAAAAATCCCTGTGTGTCAGTTTATCTTCCTTACGGTAACTGAACGTTAAACACTTAAACGGAAAATCTTCCATGATATAACTTTCATAGAAATCCGGATATATGGCGAGTATTTTTCTGCCTGCTCCGTTGTAACCACCCCACAACTTAAAGAACAGATTACCGGCATTACGGCGACACCATTCCTCTGCCTGTGCGGATTGCCTTTCGTCAAGAAAATCCGAAAAAACACATATATCATTTCTTTCGCACTGGCTGACCATATCGGCAAGCCTTGCAAAAAAGAATTTATTATCTGAATTATTCATCAGATAAACACGCCGTTGTTTTCGAGTTCACCGACAAGGTCTTCACCGATAAAGCCCACGTTATACGGCGTTATTATATACGTGAGATTTGCAACGGGTTTAAGGCTTCCGCCGTTTGCGTATGCAACTCCTACAAGAAAATCTATAATTCTTCTTTTATTTTCCGGAGATGCCGTTTCAAGATTAAGTACAACTGTCTTTTTTGCTATTAAGTGGTCTGCAATCTGTTTTGCATCTGTAAATGCCGAGGGCTTTACAAGTACCACCTGCAACTGTGCTGTTGTCTGAATATTAACCACCTGATTTCTGCGACCACCGCTATTATTATTTCTGTCATTTATATTCATTCTGTCATTATTATTTATTCTGTCACTTGCACTGCTGTTTGAACTGCTGACCGGAGCAGGTGCAGGAGTTTCACGGACAGGGGGCGGAACTGGTATTGTCGGTTCTTCATGCTCTTCATTATTGAGTATCGGTTCGGCAGACGGCTTGCGTATAGATTCAACAGGTTCTTCCTTTTCTTCATCGCCGTCATTTTCGTCAACAGTATCAAGTGAGAAGAAAAAATCTTTTATTTTATCAACAAGTGTCATATTATTATTAACTCCTTCTCCGCATTTTAATTATATGTTCAAACACGGAATAAATGCGGAGTATTCCGTGAACGTCAAAAGTCATTTTTTTATGTCATAATTTCTTGCACCAAAAAGTCCCGTTCCTATCCTGACAATATTAGAACCGTATTTTATGGCATCTGCATAATCGTGTGTCATACCCATTGAAAGCGTATCCATTCTGACAACAGATTTTTTCTTCTCGGAAACTTCATTGAAAAGTTCCTGCATTCTGCCCAGAAAAATATCGCTGTCCGATGGTGGTGGTATAGTCATAAGACCCCTTATAAGTATTCCGTCAAGCTGTGAAATCTGTTCAATAAAATCGCCGGTATCACAAGGCGATATACCACCTTTTGAATCCTCATCACCGATATTTACTTCACATAATATATCAATAGTCTTATTGTTTTTTACGGCAAGTCGGCTGATAGTCTCTGCAAGTCTGATACTGTCAACAGACTGTATCATAGTTACAGTATCAATAATATATTTCACCTTGTTTGTCTGCAAACTGCCTATAAACTGTACTTCAGCAGATTTTTCATAGAAATCTTTTTTGGAAAGATATTCCTGTACACGATTTTCACCGAGTAAATCAAGTCCGAGCGATACAGCATAATTGACAGCCTCCGGAATAACCGTTTTAGTCACTGCCATTATCCGCAGACTGTCACCGGCTTTACGGTATTTACCGAATGCCTCGCCGACACGTTCACGTATAATACGCAGGTTTTCATCAATATAACTGAAATCATTCACCATTTATTCAACACCTTCAATCATAATATCGTCATAAAGAGATAGATAACTACTGTCTCTGTCATGAACAGCAGATAGAACATAGTCACTGCCTTCATATATGACATCAATTTTCTTGAATTCAGTCTGTTCACCCTTAAGAATATTTACACCTTTATAATTATTTGTCACTTCACTGGTCACTTCAATGCCGTCGATTTCTTCTGTAACTTCCTCTGTTATATCCATGAATCTTATGGCATCTCTCGGAACTTTAAGCCCACGGAAATCACCACGGATAATTTCAACATTTTCGCACCTGTGCTGTACAAGTTTATTACTGAACTGGCTACATGACAGAATTATTATACTTTGTTCGGGATTGCCCTCATCATATATATTTGTTATTTCCGCCTTATACGTATCAGCAGACGCTTCAAACCTGAGTTTTACACGTTTTCCTACTTCATAGTCATGGTGCGAATTATCAACTATTCCGGCAAGATACCAGTTATAATCATCTATCAGTTTACCTACAACTGTATTATCTGTGCTTTTGGTGTCAGTAATGCTTTCAATCTGCTGTAATGTCAGTTTCTGTACACTATCCTTAGTAAGTATTTCCTCAAAGCCGTCGCAATAACTTGCAAAATATGCGGGACGTTCCGAAAGAATAACTTCCACAGACTGTACAGACTGTTTTTTTAACTGTTCCAGTTCATTTTGTATGTCTTCAATCTGCTGACTGAAATCAGTCACTTCATTTGTGATAATCTGATATGTACTCATCTGTACAACCAGATTATCAAGGTCAGATTTTATTGCACCATAGTCTTTCATATCACGACAATATATGAAGTTACGGTAATTTTCTTCGATATTGGCAGAAAGACTTAACGGCTGTGCCGATTCAAGAGTACCAGGATTCTGTATTTTCTGAAGTATTGCCAGTTCTCTTTCAAGTTCTGTAATCTGTCTGTTTATGGTTATCTGCGTATCGTCGGGATATGCCTGTGCTATTATACTACCCATACCCAGCTTACCGCCGTCAGATACATTATAATTCAATACACCGTTTCCGCTGTATCTTATAACTTTTTCGTCCCTTATAAAAACACCTTTCATGCTTCCGGAAGAAATTGCTTCCGCCATGATTGCCGATTCAGTGGGGATTTCCCTGTTATTGAAG
>CAMWUB010000010.1 GCA_947177345.1 uncultured Ruminococcus sp.
GATATTATATAATTATAATGTATATTCCCTGAAAAAAGTACACATAATAAAATATGACTATTTTTTACATGGAGGTACACCCTATGGAAACCGATAACAATGATACTGTCATAGAGGAAAAAACAGATGAAGCAAAACTTGTCAAAGAAAACGGTCAGAGTGTTTCGCAGAACTCCAAACATCTTATACACTGCCTGACGGTTATAGGTCAGATTGAGGGGCATTATGTTCTTGCAGAACAGAATAAGACTACCAAATATGAACACATAATACCGGCACTCGTTGCAATCGAACAGGACAGAAGTGTTGAAGGTCTTCTGATAATACTGAATACGGTCGGCGGTGATGTTGAAGCCGGTCTGGCTATAGCGGAACTCATAGCAGGCATGAAAACTCCTACCGTATCGCTTGTAGTAGGTGGCGGACATTCTATAGGAGTACCGCTTGCGGTGAGTGCTAAACATTCGTTTATAGTGCCTTCGGCATCTATGACTATTCACCCTGTCCGCATGAACGGTACAGTTTTAGGTGTTCCGCAGACTTTATCTTATTTCGACAAGATGCAGGACAGAATTATTAATTTTGTCACCGGAAACAGTCGGATAAGTGAAGATGATTTCCGTCGCCTGATGTTGAATACACAGGAATTAGTACTTGATGTCGGAAGCGTTCTCGAAGGCGGTAAAGCTGTTGAAATCGGTCTTATTGACGAACTCGGCGGACTTAGCGACGCTCTGGAATGTCTCTATAAACTGATTGAAGAATCTGAAAAAAGATATATTTAATCTTTAAACATAAGGGCGGACTTGGTTCGCCCATAAAAATCCCTGTCAGGAGGTCTATAATGGCAGATGAAAAAAAAGATAAGTCTGAAAATTCTTTACTGAAATTTCTTCCGACTATAAAGGATAAAAATTATTTCTGGTCAGTAGTGTTGTTCGCCTTAGGTGTACTGTCGTTTTTCATGATTTTCGTGCAAGGTGGCGATGGCTGGTTAAAAGTACATAATTTTCTGCTTGGAATGTTCGGATATGCAGTTATACTTGTGCCGGTTATACTTGTTTATACATCTATACAGCTCAGCAAGGGCAAAGACAGCAAATGTATTTTTGACCGCACTATATGGGGAGTAGTTATAATTTTTCTTATATGCGGGGCGATACAGATTTTTGCTTCAGGTGAATTTAACGGAGAAAGCTTTGAAGAACACATAAAGAATCTTTATGGAAATGGTGTTGACCTAAGTGGTGGTGGAATCGCAAGTTATATTGTTGCCGGTCCTCTGATTAGTTTTTTCGGTAAAACCGGTGCAAGAATAATTATAATAATGCTTTTCTTTATTGCCGGAATGTTTCTTACACATAAAAGTCTTATGCAGTTTATAGAATTTATATCAAAACCATTCCGGAATTTAGGTAAGCTGATACCCGTACTTTATAGTATGCTTATGGGCGGTGAATTAAATGAAATATTCAGTGATGACGATATAAATGACGATATAGAAAAGGAATCTTTCAATGCAGATATGGAAGCAATTAACATAATAAATGACCGTCCGGAAAATCCTGTAAATCCTGATTTTTTTGAAATTTCAGTACCTGTAAGCGGTAATCCCGAACCTGATGAAGAATTCTGGTTTGATGTTCCGCTTGAATCTGATGAACTTATCAGCGAACCTGAACAATCCGGAGATAATATTTTTCCTGAATCTGAAACTATACCTGTAATGGCTGAAACTGATTTACCAGAAACACCTGAAGATATTTCAGAAGAAACCGATATATCTGAAAATGAATCAGAACCGGAAAAAATATATGAATTTCCGTCTACTGAACTTCTTGAATTATCTGATAATAAATCAGATATACAGGAAATAAATACTGAAATTGATTCAAAAGCGGAAATAATAGTAAATACTTTGAAAAGCTTCAAAGTAAACGTAACTATGAAATATAAATTAAGAGGTTCTTCGATAACACGCTATGAATTACAACCAGGTACAGGAGTTCAGGTAAAGAAAATTAAAAATCTCGAAGATGATATAGCTCTTAATCTTGCTGTACAGAGTGTACGCATAGAAGCTCCCATAGCTGGAAAGTCCGTTGTAGGAATAGAAGTTCCGAATGAAATAAAAGATATTGTATCTATACGTGAAATACTTTCAACGCCGGATTTCATTAATTCAGAAAGCAAACTTACTTTTGCGGTCGGCAAGGATATAGCCGGTAATATAATACTCGGCGATATTGCTAAGATGCCACATCTAATAATAGCAGGTACAACCGGTTCAGGCAAATCAGTATGTACACGTTCCATAATAATGAGTATCCTGTATAATGCCACACCTGAAGAAGTAAAACTGATTCTTATTGACCCTAAAATTGATGAATTCAGTGTATTTGACGGTATACCACATCTGCTGATACCGATAGTCACTGACTGTAAAAAATCCGCAGGTGCTTTAAACTGGACTGTCTGTGAAATGATGAAGCGTTATCAGATGTTTGCAGATGTGGGTGTCAATGATATAAAATCATATAATCTATATGCTGAAGAAAATAAGAATATTAAAAAAATTCCGCAGATTGTTGTATTTATCAATGAATTAGCCGATATGATGCTTGTTGTCGGAAAGGAAGTTGAAGATTATATCTGTCGACTTGCTCAGATGGGCAGGGCTTACGGAATACATCTTGTAATAGCTACTCAGAGACCTGCCACAGATGTTATAACCGAACTTATAAAGGCAAATATTCCGAGCAGGATAGCACTTTCAGTAATGTCACAGGTTGATTCACGTACTATCATAGATATGGCTGGTGCGGATAAACTCATTGGTAACGGCGATATGCTTTATATGCCGATAGGTATGAACAAACCCATACGAGTTCAGGGCTGTTTTGCCTCACAGTCAGATATAAATGCTACTGTTGAGTTTATCAGGTCTCAGGGAGATGTGATATACGACGACGATATTATTCAGGCAGTTGAAAATTTCATACCACAGAAGAATAAAAATTCTTCCGTCAATAAAAGCGACGATTATAATAATACTTTGCTTACCGATGAGGATTTAATAGAAAAGGCTATCGGACTGGCGGTAAATAACGGACAGATTTCAACATCTAATATTCAGCGTACGTTGAAATTAGGTTATGCAAGGGCAAAAAGAATAATGGACAAACTCGAAGAAATGAGTATTGTCAGTGCTAAAGACGGTGCAAAACCTCGTAAAGTGCTGATTACGGAAATGCAGTATGAGGAAATGAAATCAGGAAAAAAGGAAGGTGTTTAAATGCCTGATTTAACTGGTATGCTTAAATATAAAGGCTTGGAATATAGAAAAATGGCTGATGAACTTAAAAATTATTACAGGAATGCCGTTATTTTACTTTGTAGGGAAAAACAGAATATTCCGACAGGTGCAAGCAAAATGGGCGGATTTCCCGACTTGCCACCGGAAATAGAATATCCGACAATGTCGGAATGTACTATAGAACAAGAACATTATGAAAAATCTGCCATGCAGTTAGTCGCACAGATTAATCTGTATGAACTCGCCGAATCAGGTGCGGACGTTGAAAATCTTCTGCCGAAAACCGGTATGTTATATATATTATGGAGTGGTGAAGTTTTTGAACTTGAAAGTAATAAATATATTGAAATAAAAGTCACTGAACCCGACAAAACAGCATTTCATAAAGTCATTTACTGGGACGGCGATATGTCAACATTAAAACGTACAGAACCACCATGTCCTTATTACAGCAAGTACTTTGAAGAATGTTTTGAGGAATATTCTGTCACATTTGATTCAGATTCAGAATACAGTGAAGATTCCGCTTCCGAAATAGACGGTCTTGAAGAAGCTGTTGAAACAGATTCTTTTGAATTTACAAATTCGGGCGATAAGATATTAGGATTTCCTAAAGGTGCAAACGTTCCATATCTTGACGAAAACACAGTTAGTCTTTTTCAGTTTGACTATCATATGGGTTGTCTGTGGAGTGAGTACTGGCTTATAAAAAAGGAAGATTTGAAAAATTGTGATTTTTCAAAAGTTTTATTTAGTTGTGATATGGATTAGGAGATGACATATTTTGTATAAAGGATTTTTACCTGTTTCAAGAAAGGAAATGGACGAACTCGGCATAGAACAGTTTGACTTTATATACATTACCGGCGACGCATACGTTGACCACCCCAGCTTCGGAGTAGCTATAATTACAAGGCTTATCGAAGCTATGGGCTTTACAATCGGGATTATCTCGCAACCTGACTGGCATACCGATAAGGATTTTAAAAAATTCGGAAGTCCTAAATATGCGTTTCTTGTGACTTCCGGAAATATAGATTCTATGGTAGCACATTATACATCTGCAAAAAGAAAGCGTTCCGAAGACGCATACACCGCCGGAGGTATTGCCGGAAAACGTCCCGACCGTGCGGTAATAGTATACTGTCAGAAAATACGTGAATATTTCGGAGATATTCCGATAGCTATAGGCGGTCTTGAGGCATCATTGAGACGTTTTGCACATTACGACTACTGGGACGATAATGTAAGACAGTCTATACTTGTGGACAGTGGTGCGGATTTACTCATGTATGGTATGGGTGAACATCAGATACAAGAACTTTGTAAAAGACTTTCCACCGGTGAGAATATAAAAAATATACATGATATTCGTGGAACTTGTTACCTTACAGAACCGGTTAATACTCCGATAGGTTCAGCACAATGTCCGTCATATGAGCAGGTCAGGGATAATAAAAAGGAATACGCCAAAGCGACCAAAATTCAATACGACTGGCAAGACGAAGTATATGGAAAAACGATAATCCAGCGACATGGTAATATGATGTTAGTACAGAATCCACCGGCATATAGTCTGACTACTGAAGAACTTGATTATATTTATTCATTGCCGTATACAAGGACTTATCACCCGTCATACGAGGCTGTGGGAGGCGTTCCCGGTATCGAGGAAGTCCGCTTTTCTATAACTCATAACCGTGGTTGTTTCGGATATTGTAATTTCTGTTCAATCGCATTGCATCAGGGTAGGCGTGTGACTTGCAGAAGTGAAAAATCTATACTCGAAGAAGCCGAAAGAATTACAAAAATGCCGGATTTCAAGGGATATATACACGATGTAGGAGGTCCTACCGCAAATTTCCGTAGTACGTCGTGTGAAAAACAAATCAGTAAGGGTCTTTGTATGGGTAAAAAGTGTCTTGCTCCGAAACCTTGCCCTGCTCTTAAAGTCGAACATACGGAATATATGGAAATATTACGGAAAATCCGAAAAATAAAGGGAATAAAACGTGTATTTATACGTTCCGGAATAAGATATGATTATCTTATGGAAGACAAAAGTAATGAATTTATCCGTGAGCTGATAAAGTATCACGTAAGCGGTCAGTTGAAAGTCGCTCCGGAACACTGTTCGGCGGTAGTACTCGATAAAATGGGCAAGCCACATATAGAGGCATACAAGGCATTTCAGAAAAGATTTTACGAAATCACCAAAGGCATAGGCAAGGAACAGTATTTAGTACCGTATCTTATGTCTTCACACCCCGGAAGTACACTCAATGAGGCTATAGAACTTGCGGTATTCCTGAAAGAAAACAAAATCCGTCCGGAGCAGGTACAGGATTTCTACCCGACCCCCGGGACTATTTCAACGTGTATGTTCTACACGGAACTTGACCCCTACACTATGGAAAGGGTATATGTTCCGAAAACTCCGGAGGAAAAGGCACAGCAAAGAGCATTATTACAGTATTTCCGCCCACAGAATAAAGAGATAGTTTTAAAAGCACTCCGGAAAGCCGGAAGATACGATTTAATAGGAACATCACCGGAATGTCTCGTTGACGGAGATAAAAATAATAACAGAAAGTCGGGTGAAAGAAATTGGCAGAAAAAAATAAATTCGGACTCACGGACGAACAGAAAAAAAATCTCACAGAATACGCACGGAAAACCAAACAGGAATACGACCACCAGTCACCGAAACAGAAAAGGAAAACGTTAATAACTGCAATACCGGTTATACTGCTTATGTTGGTAGGGTTTCTTGTATGGAACTTTGTCGGTGGTGGACTTTCCGATATGGAGGAACTGACTGTACATTATATAGATGTCGGTCAGGGTGATAGTATCTACATAAAATCCGGTGATACAGATATGCTTATTGACTGTGGTGAATCCGGTGACTGTGAAAAAGTTATTTCATATCTCGACGGTATGGGCATTACCGATATTGATTACGTTGTAGGAACACACCCGCATTCCGACCATATGGGTGGCATGAGTAAGATTGTGGAACACTTCAATATAGGCGAGATGATTATTCCGCATATAGACGACAGCGACACTCCTACAACAAAGTACTTTGAAAAATTTCTTAATGCCTGCTCCGTGAAGAACTTATCACTTACAGAGGCGGAACTCGGCAGAAAAATAACCCTCAGTGACGCTGAACTTGAAATAATTGCTCCGTGCAGTGAGGATTACAGCAATGTGAATAATTATTCCGTTACTTTCATAATGAATCACGGTGAAAATAGTTTTATATTCAGCGGAGATGCTGAAAAACTCGCAGAAAATGAAATGATTCAGAGCGGAAAACTCACAGATATAGATGTTTATAAAGTCGGACATCATGGCAGTGATACATCATCATCTGAAGATTTCCTGAACGTCATAAAACCGGATTATGCAGTTATTTCATGTGGTGTCGGCAACTCATACGGACACCCTTGCGATATAACTATTGAAAATCTCAGTAAGTTTACAGATAAGATTTACCGTACTGACCTTGTCGGAACTGTTGTGTTTACTTCCGACGGTAAAAGTCTTGATGTAAAGACAGAAAGGTAATAATTTATGAATATTATTGACCGTTTTGAAAATAATAAGGCGATACTCGAAACTGACAGCGGAATGATTGAAATTGAACGCTCACAACTGCCGGAAAACGCCCGTGAAGGCGACGTTGTTACGGAAAATAACGGTGAATGGTTCGTTGATATTCCGGCAACCGAACAGAGACGCTTATATATGCGTGAATTAATGAAGAGGTTGATGAAAAAATGACTGATATAATTATAATCGGTGGCGGAGCTTCCGGCTGTTTCGGAGCGGTACAGGCTACACGCCTCGGAAAAAGCGTACTACTCTTTGAACCTAACGAAAAATTAGGCAGGAAACTCCGCATTACAGGTAAGGGCAGATGTAATTTAACTAATAATTCCGACATTCAGGAACATTTAAAAAATATTCCGGTAAACAGCAGATTCATGTATAGTGCATTTTCTGCTTTCGATGCTTACGACACAATGAATTTCTTTGAAGAAATCGGCGTACCACTAAAGACAGAACGTGGTAACAGAGTTTTTCCGGTAAGCGATAACGCCAACGATATAGCCGATGCTCTTGTACGTGAAATGAAAAAAGCCGGTGTTAAAGTCATACGGAAACGTGTAACTGAACTTATTACGGAAAATAATATCTGTAAGGGAGTTAAAGCCGGTAATGATGTTTATTATGCTGGATCCGTTCTGATAGCCTGTGGCGGAAAATCCTACTCAAAAACCGGTTCTGCTGGTGACGGCTACAAGCTTGCGGAATCCGTCGGGCATACGATAACTGAAATAAAACCCAGTCTTGTACCGCTTGTATCTCCGGACAGATACTGTGCCGATATGATGGGACTTTCATTGAAAAATGTAACGCTGAATCTATATGACCGTGATAAAATTATATATTCTGAATCCGGTGAAATGCTTTTCACACATTTCGGAGTTTCAGGACCTCTTGTATTGAGTGCGAGTTCGCATATACGTGAAATGCAGTCCGGACGGTATAAAATTCTCATAGATTTGAAACCTGCTCTCACACACGAACAGCTTGATAACAGAATACAGCGTGATTTTTCGGAAAACTTAAACCGTGATTTCATAAACGGTATACGGAAACTTCTTCCGGCGAAAATGATTCCGGTTATTGTTAAACTTTCCGGAATAAGTCCGGAACAGAAAGTAAACAGCATTACAAGGGAACAGCGTCATAAATTCGGCGAGTTACTGAAAGCCTTTCCGGTGAGAATATCGGGATTTCGTCCGGTAGAGGAGGCTATCATAACAAGCGGAGGTGTTTCCGTCAGGGAAATAAACCCGAAAACTATGGAATCGAAAATAATTAAGGGGCTTTTCTTCGCCGGTGAGGTCATAGACGTTGACGCATATACAGGCGGATTCAATTTACAAATAGCTTTTTCAACGGCATATTCAGCCATATTACATATGTAAAGGAGTTTTTTATTATGAGTATTAATATTGCAATCGACGGACCAGCCGGAGCAGGTAAAAGTACCGTTGCAAAAATGGTATCTGCTGAACTGGGTTATATATACGTTGATACCGGTGCATTATACAGAACTATCGCACTTTTTATAAATGAAAACAATATTTCTGACGAAAATATTCCGACAGAAATTAAAAAAGCAGATGTTTCAATTAAATTCGTTGACGGTGTACAGAAAGTCTTCTTAGGTGACAGAGATGTTTCCGGACTTATTCGCACACCGGAAATTTCTATGGAGGCTTCAAGGACTTCCGCTATACCGGCAGTACGTGAATATCTTTTCGGAACACAACAGAAAATAGCTCGTGAAAATAACGTCATAATGGACGGAAGAGACATCGGAACAGTTGTACTTCCAAACGCAGATGTTAAAATATTCCTTACCGCTACACCCGAAGAACGTGCAAACCGTCGTTACAGGGAACTTGCCGAAAAACCTAACTGTCCGTGTTACGAGGAAATTCTAAGCGACATTATAGAACGTGATCACAATGACATGAGTCGTCCTGTTGCTCCGCTGAAACAGGCAGATGATGCCATACTTGTTGACAGTACTAATCTTACACTTCAGGAATCGGTTGACAAAGTAATAAAAATCATTAATGAAAAGACTGGCAGGTGATATTATGCTTTATACTATTGAAAAACTGGTTGTGCGTTTCGTAATGAGTATAGCTTTCAATCTTCACTTCGAGGGCAGGGAAAATATTCCGAAAGATACTACTGTAATATTTGCCTCTAATCACCGGAGTAACGCCGACCCACCTTTTATAGGTTGTGCGTTACGAGGTAAACACGCATTCATGGCTAAGGAAGAACTTTTCAGAAATAAATTTTTCGGAGCTGTTATACGAAGTGCCGGAGCTTTTCCGGTAGCTCGTGGAAAAGGCGATACAGCTGTTATTGATACAGCTGTTGAGGCACTTAATAATAATAAAAGTCTGATGATTTTTCCGGAGGGTACACGTTCCAAAGACGGCAAGGTACACAAAGGACATTCAGGGGCTGCACTTATTGCGGCACGTTCCGGAAAGCCTGTAGTACCAGTAGGAATAGTTTTCGGTGAAAAACTCAAGTTCCGTACAAGAGTTACTGTAAAATATGGTATGCCGATAAATCCGGCTGATTACTGCGAGATATGCGACACACCTAATCCTCGTCAGGTTGTAAAACTCAAAAACCGTTACATGAATGATATAAAATTACTCGTTGAGGGTGAGCCGGAGGAACATAATGAGTAAAATTACCGTTGCAAATTCTGCCGGTTACTGTTTCGGGGTTGACAGGGCTGTGAAAATGGTGTATAATGAACTTGATAAGGGTGCTAAGGTGGCTACTTTCGGAGCTATCATACATAATCAGGACGTTGTGAATGATATGACCGCTCGTGGTGTAAGGATTGTTAATTCTGTTGACGAACTCCGACCTGATGAAACTGTTGTTATACGTTCACATGGTGTCGGCAGAAATATATATGAACAGATTAAACAAAAAGGTAACAGACTTCTTGACGCAACCTGTCCTTTTGTTTCAAAGATTCATAAAATTGTTGAGGAAAAATCTAAAGAAGATTGTTTCATTCTCATTGTCGGTGATTCCGAACACCCTGAAGTGCAAGGAATTGTTGGTCATTGTGACCAAAATTATTCCGTTTTTAAGGATAATTTTGAACTAAAACACTTTTTTGAAAATCTGGACGAAAATTTTAAAAAAACTATTGCTTTTGTCGCTCAAACGACGTATAATATATTAGTATGGGAAAAGTGTTTAAAGGAAATCCCACCGCATATCCCTGTTGTTATATCTGATACAATCTGCAACGCTACGGAGGCAAGGCAGACCGATGCCCGTGAACTTGCTAAGAAGTCTGATATTATGATTGTTGTCGGTGGTAAACATAGTTCTAATACTGTAAAGCTATATGATGTCTGCCGTAAGTATTGCAGAACGTATCATATAGAAAACTCGGCGGAACTGGAATCTTTAAATATTCCCGTTGCTGAAAATATCGGCATTACTGCCGGAGCATCTACTCCGGCTTATATAATTAAGGAGGTACTAACCAAAATGGCAGAAATCGAAAAGGAAACTATTCAGGAAGAGGAAAACTTTCAGGAATTACTTGACAAGTCATTCAAGAAAATACATACAGGAGAAAAAGTCAAGGCTATTGTTGAGTCTGTGAACAATACAGAAGTTGTTGTTTCACTCGGCACTAAGCATACCGGCTATGTTAAACTTGAAGACCTTACAGATGACATCACTAAGAAACCTGAGGATATTGTAAGCGTCGGCGAGGAAATCGAACTTGTTGTTATTAAGGTGAATGACGCTGAAGGTACTGTTTCACTTTCAAAGAAGAAAGTCGACGAACAGGCAGGTTATGAAAAGATTGTAAGTGCTAAGGAAGAGGGAACTGTTCTCGAAGGCATTGTACAGCACGTTGTAAACAAGGGTGTTACTCTTAACATCTATGGCGTGAGAGTTTTCATACCGGCGTCACATACAGGTCTTCCGAGAGGTGCGGAACTTGACCAGCTTCTCAAGAAAAAAGTTGAATTCAAGATTATTGAAGTTACTGAGGGCAGAAAGAGAGCTGTAGGTTCTATAAAGGCTGTTCAGACTGCTCAGAAAGAAGAAGCTAAAAATAAGTTCTGGGAATCCGCAAGTATAGGTGATACATTCACCGGTAAAGTAAAATCACTTACAAACTTTGGTGCATTCGTTGACCTCGGCGGTATTGACGGAATGGTGCATATTTCCGAACTTTCCTGGAAGAGACTCAAACACCCCAGTGAAGTTGTAAGCATTGGCGATACTCTTGATGTATATATCAAAGACCTTGATAAAGAATCCGGCAGAATTTCACTTGGTTACAGAAAAAATGAAGAAAATCCATGGGAAATCTTCATGAATACCTATAAAGTCGGCGATGTTGTAAACGCTACTGTTGTTTCCATTACGACTTATGGTGCTTTTGCTCAGATTATCGACGGTGTAGATGGTCTTATACACATTTCAAAGATTGCAGACAGAAAAGTTGAAAATGTGAAAGATGTTCTTTCAGTAGGCGATGAGGTTACTGTAAAGATTACAAGTATCGAAGAAGACAGAAACAGAGTAAGCATTTCTATCCGTGATGTAATCGAAGATAACGCAGAATAATTATTCTGAAAAAGGGACTGTACATTCTGTGCAGTTCCTTTTGTTTTTTAAAGGAGTTTTTTTATATGGAAAGATTCTTGAAAGCTCAGGAAAATATTTATTTTCAGGCACTCGAAGAAATAAAAAAAGGCAGAAAAAAATCACATTGGATATGGTATATATTTCCACAGCTTGCGGAACTCGGAAGAAGTCAACCGGCTAAACGTTACGGTATAAAAGATATTACTGAAGCAAAACAGTATCTTGAAAATCACACCCTCCGGAGCAGGCTTATTGAAATTTCAGAGGCTTTGTTTCAGATAGACGATACAGCGGTTAATATACTCGGTTATACAGATGCAATGAAAGTACGGTCATGTATGACACTGTTTCATGTGGCAGACCCGTCAATTGATATTTTCAGCAAGGTTATTGATAAATTTTATGGCGGAATTTACGATAATATGACCCTTGACATTATTAAAAGAGGTGAAAAATTATGAGCTGGTTAAGGTGTAAATGTGGTCATATTATTCATGATAATTCGGATTATATCAGTTATAAGGGGCATATTATGCCAGACCAAGACGAAAACGATTATTTTGACAGGGCGGAAGAAATTATAAAATCAGATAATCCGGATAAAAACAGTCTGATGTTTGATTTTTTATGTGAAATAAACGACAAAATTATTTATCAGTGTATGGAATGCGGAAGATTATATATTGAGTGTGAGGAACAATATTACTGTTTCATGCCGGAAAACCATGATAATAAAAATATTCTGAAATCCGTTCACGGCGAAAAATGGAAAGGGTTTCTGCACGCCGAATGGAATGACAAAAAGTACGAATGGCAGGAGTACAAGGGATATGTATGTGCAGATATAAATTATCCGTGTGAAAATATCCGTTCAGACGACCAGAATGAAATTATTGACGGCTATTACAGACTTCTTGACGAACTGAAACAAATCGGAATTATACGTCATGCCACTCTGAGAATAAACGGAAAACTAATTCATGAATGGAATAATTCATAAAATTTTCAGAATATTATTGACAAATTAAAATAAATAATGTATATTTAAATTATACTAATCTAACAGAGAGGGGTTAAAATCTATGATTTTAAAGAAAATTACCGCTATGGCATCTGCACTGGCACTTTCTGCCGGACTTGCTGTGTATATGCCGGTAAATACTTCAGGTAATATGACCGCAAAAGCTGAATCAAAATATAATTACGCTGAAGCTCTTCAGAAATCCATGTTTTTCTATGAGGTACAGCAGTCGGGTAAACTTCCGGAATGGAATACTGTTCCTTGGCGTGCCGATTCCATGATTGACGAAGACGGCAACGAAACGGATGTAGTTCCTGGTGGTTGGTTCGATGCCGGTGACCATTTTAAATTTAATCTTACTAATGCTTATAGTGCTTCACTTATGGCATGGGGATATATCCAGTATAAAGATGCCGTTGATAAAGCCGGTCTCGGTGAAAGTTACAGGAATAACATTCAGTGGGCTATGGATTTCGTACTCGGTTGCGACAGGGGTGAAAATGGTGTAATTGGTACTATTGGCGATTTCACCGGTGGTTCTACTGACCATAACATTTGGTGCAGTGCTGAAGTTTATCTCAGAAAACATCATCTCAATAACGACGACTGGGAAAGACCATATGATGTAATAGAAAATGCATCTGTAGAGGCTCTCGCCGCTGCTTGTCTCGCAGAGGGTTATATAATCTTCAAGGATGAACAACCCGAAAAAGCTGAAGAATACCTCAAACACGCAAAAAGTCTCTTTGAACTCGCTGACAAGACAAGAGACTGCAAAGATGTAGGCGGTATGTCAGGAATGTATAATACTTCCTCATGGCTTGACGATTGTATGTATGCTGCCAACTGGTTATATATGGCTACCGGTGACCAGAAATATCTTGATATCTGCGAAAAGGATTATATCCCTAATTTTCCGACTGAAAACCAGTCAAGTGACAGAAAATATACATGGGGTCTCTGCTGGGACGATACTACACAGGCAGCCGCATTGCTTTATGCACAGAATACCGGTAAAAAAGAATGGATTGACCATATTTCACGCCACCTTAAGTACTGGATGGGCGAGGATTCAAAACCGTTTGAGGGCAAAATAACTTCTAAAGGACTTTCGTGGCTTACTCAATGGGGTTGTCTCCGTCACGCAACTAATACCGCTTGGATTGCTAAACTCGCAAGCGATACCATTTTCAAAGACGACGCTACACTTTCCGCAAAATACGACAAGTGGGCAGACAGTCAGATGAATTACTGTTTCGGCGACAATGAGGAAGGTTTAAGTTATGTACTCGGTATGGGCGAAAAATCACCTACTGCAATTCACCACAGAACCGCTTCTGGTATTCATGATGACCACTGGAACGAACTTGGTCAGGAAGAAAATTCTGAGGGCTGGCAGACTGAATATGCCCATACGCTTTATGGTGCTTTAATAGGCGGTCCGGATAATGAGGGTAAATACGGAAATTATAAGGTTTCCGATTTCCAGTATACAGAAGTTGCTGTTGACTACAATGCAGGTTATACCGCTGCCCTCTGTGCAATGATTGACGATTATGGCGGTGAAATTCTTGCGGATTTCCCACAGGCTGAAACTCCTAAGTGGGCGGAATGGGAAATCGCAGCTGTTCTTAACGGTCATGGCGACAGCTATACTGAAATAAAGGCATGGGCTATGAATCATACCGCATGGCCTACACGAGTAGCAAAGAATATTAAGTACAGATATTACTTTGATATTTCTGAACTTATTTCAGCAGGTCTTTCTGTAGATGATATTACTGTTAAAGTTGGTTCACAGCAGTATCAGGAGGGTCAGCAGGGTTATGCGACAGCCTCCGAAAAACCTGTACAATATGATGGTAATATTTATTACGTTGAAATAAAATTCGAGGACGGCAGAGCTATACAGCCTACCGGTCAGAGCGAACACAGAGACGAAGTTCAGTTCAGAATTTCTATTCCAGATGCTATTGACGGCAAATCTACAAAGGGTGCATGGGACCCCACAAATGACTGGTCATATGAGGGCGTGGAAGATGCTACAGACCTCAAAAAAGACGACTCCCTTAACGAACATATCACAATGTATGTTGACGACGTTCTTGTATGGGGTACTGAACCTGACGGCACTAAACCTGACCTCACACAACCGACTACAAAACCGGATACTACTACTAAAC
>CAMWUB010000011.1 GCA_947177345.1 uncultured Ruminococcus sp.
TATTTATTTGTTGTCTGATGTGGTATTTTCTGCTATTGAAATGGCATTATTAAGCCTTTCTATAGCACTGTTATTAAGTTTCGTGGAAAGCCTTACACGGTCGAGTTCCGCCTTAAGTGATTTGAGTTCAACGGCGATATTTTTCATAGCGTTTGAGTGTTCAGCCTGTATTTTTTCAATTGATTCAATCTGCTTGTCGGCGAGATGACGTACTGTTTCGGTAAGTTGTACATTCTGGTCTTCAAGAAAACATACTCTTTTTAAAAGTTCGTTTATATTGGTGGCAAGTAAAATATTTGCATTATTCTGTTTTTCACCGAAATCCATTAACCGTGATGCTGTCTGGAAAGTTGATATTTTTTCTTCACTGTCGAAAGTGTTCATGTTCGCATTTGTTAGCGTTATATCTGACATTTAAATAAATCATCCTTTCTTTTTTAAATTTTCACGCCAGTAGTCGAGAGTAGCGGAAATAGTTTCTTCAACGGACATTTCAGCTTTCCAGCCGGTATCAATGAAAATTTCCGATATATCGGGTTCAATTACCGGAATATCCGAAGCCCTGAGCCGTTGAGGGTCAAGCCGGTGAGTTATCGGCACTTCTGAAAGTCCTATGGCGGTATTCAGAATATATTCTATACTTACAGCCTTTCCTCTGCCGACGTTGTAAGTTTTTCCGGAAATACCCTTTTCACCTAAAAGACGGTAAGCCCTTACAATGTCACGTACATCTGTGAAATCTCTTTTTGCGGAAATATTTCCGGTAAATATTTCCGGTTTACGCAAGCCGTTTTCTATTTCCGCAATTTGCTTACAGAAATCAGAAATTACAAAAGTTTCCGCCTGACCTGCTCCGGAATGATTGAACGCCCTGACAATGATAATATCCTTGCCGTATGCACGGTGATATATTCTTCCAATCATACCGGCACAAGCCTTTGATACCGCATATATATTAGCCGGATTTATATTTTCAGTTTCTTTTATCGGACAGGCATTTTCCCTGATAAAGCCGTATTCCTCGCCTGAACCTATTAAAACAAGCCTTACACCGTCCGGAAGTGCTTCCATGACATTTATAGAACCGATTACATTTATTTTTGTAGTAAGCTGAGGTTTTTTCCACGATACAGCTACAGAACTCTGTGCCGAAAGGTGATATATAATATCCGGCTTAACTTCTTCGATAAGATTTTTAACGTCATCTTTCCGGAGAACGTCGAGAACGTGCTGGAAACATTCAGTATTTATTTTTTCTTCCGGTAAGTGTGTAGCATGGACTTCCCAGCCGGATTTTTTGAGTTCTCGTATCAGATACCCACCGACAAATCCTGAACCACCTATAATTAATGATTTCATATATTCACCTCGTCAGTAATTATTTTATATAAATCCTGAATTATATTTTTTTCGTTGAAATATTCAAGTACTCGTTTCTGACCGTTTTTACCTAATCTTTCACGGAGATTTTTATTTTTCCGGAGTATATTTATTGCTTCCGCAAGCTGTACGGAATTATACGGCTGTACCGTGATACCGGTTTTTTCGTGAATACTCACATACGGTACTCCGGACAGCAGACTTGTATTTATAACCGGTTTTCCGTAAATCATAGCTTCAAGCTGTACAATGCCGAATGCTTCGCTTCTTTCAACGGACGGTAATACGAATATATCACAATCGGAAAAAGCCTGTTTTAACTGTTCTTCCGGCAGAAATCCTAAAAAATGAATACGTTTATTCAGACCGTATTTCCGGACTTTTTCTTTTAACTCACTTTCAAGAATACCTGTACCGGCTATGAATAATTCACAGTTGTTTCTGACATTCCGGAACGCATTTATAAGAACGTCAACACCTTTATAATATACAAGTCTTCCGGTAAAAAATACTTTTATACTTTCAGGGTTCGTTGCCTTTTCTGTAAGAAACGGTATTTTCTGTATATTCAGATAATTTTCCGGATTTATTCCGTATGGGAGTACATGGCATTTACGGCGATATTCCGGCAGAAATTCAGAACCGTCTATATGACCCTCAGTGGCAACAAGAATACAATCCGCACGATTAAGTAAATATTTCATTAAAGGTCTGTAAAGTTTCAGAAGTTTTTTCTGTTTCACAACGTCGCTGTGCCATGATACTATTACTTTGCCTTTACATTCCGACAATAACAATGCCAAATCCGCAAGCGGAAACGGTACGTGTATATGGATTATATCGGCTTTTGCGGACATTTTCCGGAAAATTTTCAGAAACGATAACGACACCGGACATGAAAAATAAGTACCGAAACTTCCGGCACGTGTAAGTCTTACGCTGTTTATATTTTCTGAAAAGGTTTTCCCCATACCGTCCCGACAGACAAGCGTGCGGAGTTCGATATTATCGAATTTGCCGAGTTCTTCGGAGTATTGTTTCACAAGCGTTTCAATACCGCCGACGTGTGCAAAATACGCCTTGTTTACTTCAAGGACTTTAATTTTTCTGTTCATTTAGAATCTCCCTGTAGATTTCATGGAGTTTTTCCGCTGATTTTTCCCACGTGAAATTTTTAGCACGTTCAATACCTTTATGACCTAAATTTTCCCTTAAATCCGGATTTTTATAAAGCCTGTAAAGACCCTTTGCAATGCTTTTTACGGAATATGCATCGCACGTCACGGCACAATCTCCGGTTACTTCCGGAAGTGACGCCTCACCGGACGTGAGAACAGGTACACCACAAGCCATAGCTTCTAACGGTGGCATTCCGAAACCCTCGTACAATGACGGAAACACAAAAGCCATAGCTCCGGAAATCAGCGGTGGCATATCTTCTGCCGGGACGTATTCCGTAAAAATCACGAGTTTTTCAAGGGAAAGTTTTTTAATAATCCTGTAAATATCGTCGCATAACCAGCCTTTCGCACCGGCAAGAACGAGTTTCGGCGGATTTTGTACGTGGCGTGTGAAAATTTTATAGGCTCTTATAAGACGAGTTAAATTTTTACGTGGTTCTATAGTTCCTACATACAGAAAGTATTCACCGTCTATTTCAAGCGATTTACGCACTTTTTTTATAATATCAGGATTTTTACACGGTCTGAATTTTTTGCAGTCGACACCACACGGTACTACACGTATTTTTGACGAGTATTCCGGAAAATATTTAATAATTTCCGTTCTTGAAAATTCAGAATCCGTGATTATTATATCCGCTCTTTTCATGGATTTTTTAAGACCTGTTTCAAGCATAAAACGAGTACGTCCCCTTACGGTATCGGGAAATGCCTTGTATACCATATCGTGTACGGTGACGACTTTTTTTCCGTGTACGAACGGCGGTACTATATAGTTGAAAAAATGCGTAATATCGGATTTTTTTCCGAAAAACAGCGAATACGGAGCAGGTATAAATACAGAAACTCCCCTGTACAGATACCCTGAAAATCCGGAATAGTTGAGTTTTATATTGTTTCCGGCGAAAGTACGTGCTTTTTCGATACGTGATTTTTTACCGCTTGTAAAGAAAGTATATTCGTAATTATCTTCCGGAAAAAGTTTCGCTAAAGCCTGAGTCTGTCCGATTTCACACCAGCCTATGCCGGTTATCTTGTCGGCGATTATCGGGACGGCATCAAAAGAAATATTCAAATAAAATCACCTCCATGTGAAAGCAAATATAATACAGGCAAGCAATCCCCCCGATATTAAGACGGAAATTATACGGTTGTGTATCATATCACGGCATTCTTTATAAAATTCCCGACTGTTGTTTATATTCTTAAGAATACCTATTTTTTTCAGATGCCGGAAAATTTTAATAAATATCACAGTGTGTCTGACGTTATGGATAAAAGGAACTGCAAAAAGTGATATAAACGCTATTTTAAAAGGTATGTCCGAGCCGTCAGGAATCAGGGAATAAAGAAACGTTATGGCAGTTATTATATTGAGAATTATGTTCTGTTTATCTTTTAAGAATTTTAAAACTTTCCTCATTGTCTGCCGGATTTTATCAAATCCAAATCGTTTTTAACCATTCTTTCCACGAGTTCAGGGAAAGATATTTCACGTTTCCAACCGAGAACGCTTTCAGCTTTTGCCGGATTTCCGAGGAGTACGTCAACTTCTGCGGGACGGAAAAATTTCTTATTTACTTTAACGACTGTTATTCCGGTTTTTTTGTCAATACCGGTTTCGTCGATACCGTGACCATGCCATTCTATGTCAATACCGGCGTATCTGAATGCAAGTTCCGCAAATTCACGGACTGTACGTGTTTCATTGGTAGCGATTACAAAATCGTCAGGTTTGTCCTGTTGTAACATCAGCCACATTGCACGCACGTAATCTTTTGAATGTCCCCAGTCACGCTTAGAATCGAGATTACCTAATTCAACGCAATCTTTAAGACCGAGACTTATTTCCACAGCGGATTTGGTTATTTTTCTTGTGACAAATTCAATACCACGTCTTTCGCTCTCGTGATTGAAAAGTATTCCGGAGCAGGCATAAAGTCCGTAACTTTCACGGTAATTTTTTGTAATCCAGTGACCGTATAACTTTGCCACACCATACGGACTTCTCGGATAAAACGGAGTATTTTCAGTCTGTGGCATTTCCTGAACCAGTCCGAACATCTCAGAAGTAGATGCCTGATAGAATCTTGCGGAGGGCTTTACAATGCGGATAGCCTCTAACATATTCGTAACGCCGAGGGCATCTATTTCAGCGGTACTTAGCGGAGTATCCCAGCTTGTCGCAACAAACGACTGTGCAGCGAGATTATAGACCTCGTCAGCCTGTGAAATCTTCATAGCGGAAATCAGTGAAACAGGGTCAGTCATGTCGGCGTAAATCAGATTTACCTTGTCTCTGAGATGTCCGATATTTCCGTAATCTACTGTTGCTTTACGTCTCCATATACCATAGACGTTATAACCCTTTTCTAACAGGAGTTCAGCTAAATATGAACCGTCCTGACCTGTTATACCTGTGATGAGTGCGTTTTTCATGATAAAATCTCCTTTAAATAAATTCTGTACGGTTGTTTTCCTTGAGTTTCGAGATGATTTTTTTAATATCCTGTGTACTGTTCTTTGAACATACAAGTACAACGTCGTCAGTATCGACTATAACGGTATCTTCCACACCTACCGCTGTCACAAGACGTTTTCCGCCATATATGGTAGTTCTTTTGCAGTTTTCGGCGATAACATCGCCTTTTATGAAGTTCCTGTTATCGTCTGTTTCGTTTATGCGTTCCACGGCGAGCCAGCTTCCTACGTCGTCCCAGCCGAAACTACCAGGGATAGTGAAAATATTTTCAGCTTTTTCCATGATACCGAAGTCTATTGATTCCGACGGAAATTTATTATATTCAGTTTCAAGGACGTTTTCAAAACCGGAAGTTCCGTAAGCCTCTGCTATTTTTTCAGTACCGGAAAAAATTTCCGGCATAAATTTTTTAAAGCAATCCATTATAGACGATACTTTCCAAACAAACATACCGCTGTTCCATAGATATTTTCCGGACGAAAGATATTTTTTAGCTGTCCGGAGGTCAGGTTTTTCGACGAATTTTTCCACTTTATAGGCGTTACCGTCCTCATCGCTGAAGTTTATATATCCGTAACCTGTTTCGGCATACGTCGGAGTTATTCCGATTGTGAGCAGGTTATCGCCCTCTGTAGCCTTGACTATTGCATTACACAAAGTACGTGTGAATATATTTTCGTATTTTATGAGGTGGTCAGATGGTAACACAAGCATAACAGCATTACCATATTTTTTCTGAATCACCGCACCCGCAAACGCTATACACGGAGCTGTATTCCGTCCGCAAGGTTCAGAAAGAATGTTTTCCGGTGGAATTTCCGGTAACTGTTCTCTTACGAGGTTTTTATATGCGGAATTTGTCACTATAAAGATGTCTTCCGCCTGTACTATCGGACTTATCCGGCGGACTGTTTTCTGTATCATGGTTTCACCATCGCCAGTGAGTGACAGAAACTGTTTAGGGTGATTTTCTCGACTTTCAGGCCAGAAACGTTCACCTTTACCACCTGCCATTATGACCGCTGTAATTTTCATATTGATTTCTCCTTTTTTTGTTGTACGTTATTATATATATAATAGTATATTATAAGTCTTTTTTATCTTCCGGAAAGACGTTCTGTATATCTGCGTTGTTTTTTGCCGGAAAGAACATAGTTTTTATAGTCATAAGAATTATCTGTAAATCCATTCGGAAAGAATAGTTTTCAATATACATCAAATCCATTTTGAGTTTGTCCGCCGGTGAGGTATCATATACGCCCGTCACCTGTGCGTAACCTGTGAGACCGGCTTTTACTTTCAGGCGGAAAATAAATTCAGGCATATCTTTTTTATAGAGTTCCGTTAATTCCGGACGTTCCGGACGTGGACCGACTACTGACATATCACCAATAAGTATATTGAAAAGTTGCGGAAATTCGTCAATACGGAATTTACGTAATATTTTCCCGACTGGTGTTATACGGTCATCGTTTTCGGAAGCAAGTTTTATACCGTTTTTTTCAGCGTCTGCAATCATGCTCCGGAATTTATATACATAAAATGCCTTGCCGTCCTGTGTAAGCCTTTTCTGTTTATACAAAATGCTACCACCGTCACAGAGTTTCACGGCAATTCCGGAAGCTATCATTACCGGTGAAAGTATTATAATTGCAAACAACGAAAAAATTATATCAAACAGACGTTTTAAAATCTGCTGTTCAGCGGTCAGACCGTAATTCCGGCAAAGGAGCAGGGGTGTATCAAAAAGTCTTATATCTTCACTGCCTCTTATTATAATATCTGAAATTTCCGGTACTATATACGCTCTTATTGATTTTTCAAAGCAGAATCTTATATATTTATTACGTTGTACTTCTGGAATATCGCATATAATTACGCCCTCATATTTCAGAATGAGTTTCCGGATTATTTCGGGTGGTTCAGATGCACTTACTGATTCGCAAATCATGTACTTGTCAATACGCCGGCTCATCTTCATTACAAGTGAACCGGCTTTCCGGCTACCATAAATCAGTATTAGTTTCCGTGGCGGATACATCAGAAAATATAACTTTCCACTTAAGACAGTCCATATAGCAATTACTCCGAAATCCGTGAATGTCAGATACAGCACAGGCAGAAACGCCATGAAGTCACGACCTATAAGGCTTATCATGAAATATGCTATTGTATTTACGCATACCATTGAGATTATCTGTGAATATAACATATCTGTTTTTTTAAGATAACCTAATTTAAATCCGCCGTATGCCTTGAAAAATAATGCTGTCAGTATACAGTATATGAATATAAGTACCCAGTTTCCACGCCTGTAGAACGGAAGTACTATAGTTTCGCTGTAATATTCATACCATGTCATTCCGAAAAGCCCTGTCAGTATGCATAACAGAAAAACTGCTGATATGAATGAAATAAATCTTTTATACCGGTCTTTTTTGTTAGTCATGAGTTATACACCGGTTTTCAGACAGCCGGTATCTCCTTTATAATTTTTAATTATACTATAGGTCATTATAACAGATAGTAAACATTGTGTCAATAGAATATGGCGTATTTTACAGGAATCTTTTTACATTTACAGCATTATGCACAAAATCAGAATATATTATATAAAAATATTTAATTATATTTGAATCCACTTGACAAATCATAACTTCCATGCTATAATAAAATATATGCTTGTGTAGCACAGTCGGTAGTGCAGCTCATTCGTAATGAGCAGGTCGCAGGTTCGAATCCCGTCACAAGCTTTATGCCCTCGTATATTACGAGGGCTTTTTTGTGCAGATTTTACAAAAATTCACGAAAATTTTCTATTTGCATATAATAACTGGGTATTGACTTTTTTGAATTAAAATGTTATAATCATTTTGTGATAAACTTGTGAACGGTATGTATTCACAAGAAAAAAATTTTTTTTATGAAGGGAGATATTCATATGAACAAACTGAAAACTCGGTCAATAAGTTTCATTACGGCGTTTATGATGTCGGTGATGAGTATTATGACCGGCATATCACCAGTTTCTGCTAAAAATAATGTTCCGAATTTGGCAGAGCCCCCAGCAGAAGTTGATGATGTAACGCTTCTTATCGGAAGCAAGGAAAACAAATTGCGAGCGGATACGGTTGGCGACACTATTGAGAACTATGGAAAAGAATATGCTTTAGGCATAGCCTCACAGTTTTGTGTGTTCCTTAAGGGCGATTTTCACCCGACGAACTCAGACGCAGAAGGTCGTATAGCCGTCGGTGGAGATTTGAATTTTAGTGAAGCTAACCAAGGATGGCGCTATTCTATTGGTCGTGGTGACTATGTAAGTCATGAAAATCTAGGAGTTTCTCTTGGTGATGGCAACAGTGACTATGCATATGTTATTTGGGATGGTAAAGAAAATAAAGTTTTTTATGGTGTCAATTTGACAGATGAATGTTATATTCAACAGTGGGACGGCGGTGGTGATGCCTATCAACAGGTTAAAGATGAAAAATGGCGAATGGTTGTACAAAATCAAGCCGGTGCTGACTATATAAAAAGTGATGCCGGTTCGTCATGGGATGATGAACCAAATTCACCTAGTAAGAAATACAGTAATAATTTAGACAGAGTGTATCAGGGCAGTTTAATTAATTTTGATAAAGTATATGATGAACTCATATCAAGAAGTGGAAAACTTGCAGGAAAAAAATCTGATACTAAAATTGAATTTTATGACGGCACAGTTACAGTACCATATTTTCAACAGTACTGGCCAGGCAGATATCAGGGACTATGCAGAACAGAGCAAGTCCAAGGTGTAACCCGTTTTATTTACAACAATCCTTCATCAAGTGATAAAACAATATATTTTAATGTAACTGAAGAACAATGGAATAAGATAAAAGATACACAGGTTTTTTCTTTTGAAAATATTCCTGAAGGTGCTTATATTGTTGTAAATGTAGATGGTACAATTATAAACATTAATGATACCGGTAAAGACAGATATACTTATATTAACAATAAATCTATTTCAAAGGGTACTTTTTCTGTAGTTAAACCTGACGGAAGTATTGTAGATATTACGGATATTAATAGTATTTTATCATCTAACGAAGAATTTGCAGGAACTAATGAAGAGTTCATTCAAAAACGTGATGCGTGGTTAAAAAAGAACTTTGATGAAGGTGCTTATATTACCGGTATGTTCAATAACTACGAAGACGTTGACAGAATACTTTACAATTTCCCTAATGCTACAAGAATTAATTATAAAGAGGCTTTTCAGGGTACAATTTTCGCACCAGGAGCACACGTTGATTCAACTAATAATGCCGGACATCTTTCAGGTGCATTGATTGCAGATAGTGCTGAAGGTGGTATGGAATTTGGTTACAGACCGTTTACAGGTCCTATCTCAATGCTTGGTACAAAGTCAGGTTATGCTCTTGACTTTTCTAAGTTAAAACCGGTATACGATAGAGGTCAAGAAGTATATGAGGGCGAGGGCGAAGATAAAAAATTAACAACTGAACCCCTTGCAGGTGCAACTATCGGACTTTACAAAGGCGACGAACTTGTTTCCGATGTTATAACTAACGGAGACAAGTACAATTTCATTAATCTTCCGTCTTCAATCGAAGACCATGAATTTAAGAAAGACGAAGAATTACCAATAATATTATCAGAAAACTATATATTAAAAGAAGTATCTGCTCCGACAGGATATATTAAATCAACAGATGCATATCCTGTAAGAATAGTTGAAAAAATCAACGACGTTGTAACAGTTGATGAAACTATTCTTCCGGCAGAAGTAGAAGTTTTAGTATATCGTGGTGGAGCAGTTGAACCTGATGAAAATGGTAAATATGATGAGTCTGCTCTCACACTTCCGACAGATGAAGCGGGACTTGAACCTTATCTTATAAGACGTTTAACTTATACTGATAGTTTTGACACAGACGGCAATCAGACAAGAACAATTGTAATTAATGAAATGACGGATAATAATTTAGCATCAGTAGAAATTAAATTTGAGCTTACAATTGAAAACGGAGAAATCAAAGACGTTGTACAGACACTTGATGGTGAAACTTCAACACCAGTAACAGATTATAACACAAATACTACTTTTGATGTTATATCTGGTGACAACCTTAGCACATATTATTATGATGCTGAGAACATGATGATTACCCGTATTCCTGAAGGTAACGTTCCGGAATTTTTAAACAACGGTGAAGAAATCACACTTAAAAAAGTTAATGCAGATACTAAAGCTTTTGTTCCAGGTGCGGAAGTCAGCATTTATAAAAAGGGCGACAACGGAGAAAAAATTGACATTATAACAAAAGCAAAAATAACTGAAGAGGGTATAAAACTTGGACATCTTGAGCCAGGTACATACTATATAAAAGAAGTCACAGTACCTGACGGCTATATCACACCTGAAAATGAAATCGAATTTGTAATAGGCGATGACTTCACTATTTCAGGTGAAATGGACACTGAGAACACTGTTGTTAAGGTTGACTATACTATTAAATATACAGATTCAACAGCGTTTCCTGACGTAACAGGCAAAGATGCTGAAGTAGGTGGAAAGAAAGAAGACATAACAGTAAACAACGTTCCTAAAAATACAGGACTTAGAAAATATTTTACAGAAACAAACATAAAAGATAGCGACAAAGTATACCTCTATGACGCAACCGGAGAATCTAACAAGGGTGTAGATGTATCAGGCAAAAAAATTACAAAAATTGTATTTAAAGATGTTGTAACCAATGGCGGTAGTGCCATTCAGCTTAAGACTATAAAACAAGATGGTTATGATGACCAATTTGCACAACTGACATTAGAAACGGCAGACGAACTTACATTTGAATCAAATGGTAATTGGCAATTTGGCACTATTAACAACTGTAGTATAAAGTTCACATACTGGGGCGTTGAGTCAATTGGCAGTGTCACATATTATCTGGCAGAGGATATAATACCATATGAAACTTTAAATGATAAGGCTGTAGTTGACAGCATAACACTTGATTTTAAAGACTCTCGTTATGCAGGTTCAACAGTAAAAGTTTCTGATAGTGGCAAAGAATACACAGGTATAGTAGATGCGGAAGGAAAATGTGAGATTGAGGGCATAAATGGTACAACATTTAAATCAACCCCGAAAATTTCAGCAGTAATTGAAGACTCCTATACTCATATCGATTATGATAAGGAAAATGCACCTCTTGTAATCGAATTGCCTAACGAAGAAAAACCATCAGAAAAACATTTTATAAGAATCAACAAGGTTAATATGAGAGGCGATGAAGTTGAGGGTGCTGAACTCACACTTAAAGCTAAGGACGGCATCAGTGCAATAAGACAAGATAAAGATGGTAAAGATGTACCAGAAATGAATTGGACATCACATGCAAATTCTGACTGGACAATTAATGATATTAATGACGGAACTTATATACTTACTGAAACAAAAGCTCCTAACGGATATTTAATTTCAGATAAAATTGAGTTTGTAGTTGAAGGCGGTAAAATTACAACTGTCAACGGCGAAGCAATAAAAACTGACGACGAAGGAAATCAGGCAGAAAAAGTAGTTACAGGCGATAATTTTGTACTTTCTGTCAAATCTGAAACAAATAAAAACTATCAGGAACTTGCAATGCGTGACGGAAGAGTACTTAAGTTACTCAAGACTAAAGCAGACGGAAAAACACCACTTGCAGGGGCAAGATTCAGACTTACAGCTAAAGACGATGACGGCGAAGTTATTCAATTTAATACTAAAATAGTAACATGGGACGAAGAATATAAAGATAATTTCAGATTTAATGATGCAGATGACGACGGATTCGCAGAATCAATTACATGGATAACAACTGATAAAGAAGCTGAAATAAGAAATCTTCCTAACGGTAATTATACTCTTGAAGAAACTGTAGCTCCGAACGGATATACAAAGAAATCCAATATTACTTTCAAACTTTATAAGGGTATTATCTCAGATGTAAAGGGTGGCACACTTGTAACTAACCAAGACAAAGACCCTGAAACTGGCGAAATAAAAGCACCAGACACTCGTGGTGGCGGTAATACTCTTTATGGAATCGTTGTTGAAGACAATGATGCAGAAGTTTCTCTCATGAAGAGAGCATTCAGTGGTAGTAATAATTTACCAGTTCCTGGTGCAAAAATGTCTCTCACAGGCGTAAAAACCGGAACAACAGACCCTATTGTATTTACTTTAGCAAATGTTACAATTGGCGACACTGTAAATGGTAGTATTATCAGTGAGGGTGAAACCACAGAAAAACTTGAATGGATAACCGGCAAAGAAGAACTTAAAATCAAAAATATTCCGGACGGTACTTATACTTACCACGAAGAAGAAGCGCCAGACGGTTATGAACCATCACCTGATATTACTTTTGAAGTTAAAGACGGTGTTATTGACCTTACAACTGTAAAAATAAAAGTTTCATTTGATGAAAATGCTGAAACTGAAGATTATAGCTATGCAAAACCAGGTTCTGTTACTATGTACGACAGAAAAATAGTAGAAATCAGCAAGCAGAATGAAGAAGGTACTTCACTTGACGGTGCTACTCTTATTCTTACAGGTAAACAGACAGTAAAAGTAAAAGATGAAAACGGAAACATAGTTAAAAATCCTGACGGAACAGACAAAGTAGAAGAAAAAGATGATGTTCAATTCACTGACGGTAACATTAATAAAGAGAAAAATGCTGTTAGCATCGTGACTGTAGATAAGGATTATAAAGTTATTGAAAATGGTGAAGGCACATCTGCAATTCAGTGGAAATCAGACGGCTTAAACAACCTTGAACTCATGGGACTTCCTGACGGTGTTTATACCCTTGTTGAAACCGTAGTACCAGACGGCTATACAAAGGCAGAAAACATTACATTTAGGATTAAAGACCAGAAGATTGATGAAAAAACATTAAGCAATGACACATATAAAGATGGCATTATTGTAATGGTTGATAAAGAAATAATAACAACCACAACAAAAGTTACTGTAGATATCGAAAAGATAGGTAGCGGAAGCGGTACAACAGTACGCCTTGGCGGAGCAAAACTTTCACTCGAAGGTAAAGATGCAGACGGTAATCCGATTGCATTCGGAGAAGATTACAAGGAGTATTTTGCAGAAACTACCCAGTCAACAGAATCTGTTAAAACAACTACAACGACAACAACCACAACAGAAGAAGATATAGCAGTACATGCAGAAAATGATGAAAAAGATTCTGAATCATCAGCAAGTACATCATCTTCTACAAGCACATCACCAGCAGGTACATCGGCAGATGATGCTAACGTAACAACAACAGCTACAGCATTAAGACTTGAATGGACTTCTTCTGAAAAAGATGTATTCTCAATAGAACTTCCGGAAGGAACATATACACTTAAAGAAGTATCAGCACCGGACGGATTCAATCCAGCAGGAAATATTATCTTTAAAGTTAAGAACGGAGAAGTTACAAGAGAAGACGGAGTAGAAGTTACGAACAATAAAATCGTAATGATTGACGACGAAATAGTAGTAACAACTACTACAGCTACTATAAATATCGAAAAGATAGGTAGCGGAAGCACTACTACAAGGCTTGCAGGAGCAACACTCGAACTTACAGGTAAAGACGGAACTACTCCAATTGTATTCGGTGAAGAGTACAAAGAATATTTCACATTATCAACAGTAACAAATAATTCGACAACAAACACTGATACAACTACAACAAGCACATCAGCAGATGATACAACTGAAACAGTCACAGCAACAAAACTCATATGGATTTCAGACGGAAAGACATTCTCGATAGGACTTCCTGACGGTGAGTATATACTCCACGAAGTATCAGCACCGGACGGATACACACTTGCAGAAGACGTAAAATTCACAATCAAGGACGGAAAAGTAGTAGAGTTCAAAGATGACACAGTAGTAATGACAGATAAGGAAGCATCTATCGAAATCAATAAGCAGGATGTCGATAAGAACGCACTTTCAGGAGCAACTCTTACACTTACCGGAAAAGGCGTAACATTCGAAAAGGTAAAAGTTGAGAACGTTACACCAATAAAGAAAGATACAGAACTTACATGGATTTCAGGCGAAAAACCGATAAAACTGACAAATATTCCGGACGGTGAGTATACACTTCACGAAGTAGAAGCACCAGAGGGATATGTAGTAGCAAACGACATAACATTCACAGTAGAAAACGGCGTAATAACCGTAAGAAACGGTTCAAAGCTTACTACACCGGCAAGCAGTATCACAATGACCGACAGAAAAGAAGCCGACAAGATAATAAGCATAAGCAAGCAGAACGCCGATAAGGAAGCACTTGCAGGAGCAGAACTGAGACTCACATCATCAGACAAGGACTTCAGATTTACAAAGGCAAACTATGCAGGACTGACAGTAGAAAGCAGTGAGGAAATCACATGGACATCTGGCGAAGAAGCCGTAGAATTCAAGAATCTTCCTGACGGTGAGTATATACTCCACGAAGTATCAGCACCGGACGGATACACAC
>CAMWUB010000012.1 GCA_947177345.1 uncultured Ruminococcus sp.
TAATTACATTTAGTTAATATGCACAAATTTTCACCATAAAATTCAGCAATATGCAAAATTGATAATTTTTTACCTTTATAACGCCTTAAACTTCAGATGAGAATATAAATATTTTTTATGAAATATATAAAATACCCTTGCAATTTTTAAAAAAATATGTTATTATAAAATAGCATGGGGAATAGTTATTATTATGTATATAATAAAAATGTTTCTTTATCAGATTCTCCGTATCTTACACAGCACGGGAACAGGTTTATTTTACTATTCCGACTAAAATTCTACATAAAGGAGGAGCTTTTTATGAAACTACTGCTAAATAATATTGAAGATGCTGTTGACCAGAAATATCTCGTGACAAAAACTCTCAAGAATCAGGCTGAAGCAGGTACGGTAATTCACATCATGGGTGCACAGACCGCCAACGATGGCGTAACTATAAATTACCGTGTGACAAAAACAGGTCAGGATTATTCCTGTAAATTCGCTGATATAAAACAGTTCTCAAAATGGGCAAGTTCAGATAACTTTCTGGCACGTTATCAGGACAACCTGACACCCTATGATATAAAGCAGTATATAAAAGTATGTGATACATCTTTCATGGGTTCAGGTGGAATACCTATTCTTGCAAGCATAGGCGTTATACTTATAGCACTTATAATCATGTGCATAGCAGGTGCGATACAGTGGTGGCAGTTACTTATAGGTGTTATATGTGTGCCGATAATTATCTACTTTGGTGTGACAACATTCTACAAACGCAAAAGAAATAAAGTCATGTCGCAGATATACAGTAAAGTAAGTTCATCATGGGGCGGAGTCGTCATCCGGTGAAAACGTTATCAGACGCTTTTCAGAAATGGAAGGCGTTTTTCGTTATGCATACAAACATAAATAATACAATATAAATAAATCAATAATAATTATAAGGAGCTTTTATAATGGGAAAATATTTCGGTACAGACGGCTTCAGAGGTACAGCAAATGAAAATCTCACCGCTGAACACGCTTATAAAGTCGGCAGGTTCCTCGGCTGGTACTACGGGGAAATCAGAAGAAAAAACGGTGACGATTCCGCACCAAGAATAATAATCGGCAAAGATACAAGACGTTCAAGTTATATGTTTGAATACTCACTTGTCGGAGGTCTTACGGCATCGGGGGCAGATGCTTACCTGCTCCACGTTACTACAACACCGTCTGTTGCTTACATTGCAAGAGTTGACGGATTTGACTGTGGTATCATGATTTCCGCAAGTCATAACCCTTACTATGATAACGGTCTTAAACTGATAAACGGTCAGGGCGAAAAAATGGAAGATGATGTAATAAATCTGATTGAAGACTATCTCGACGGCAAATCAGGTGAAGTGCCATACGCTAAAAACGAAAAAATAGGACGTTCTGTTGATTATATTTCCGGAAGAAACAGATATATCGGTTATCTTATTTCACTTGGTATGTACTCCTTCAGAGGTATGAAAATAGGTCTCGATTGTGCCAATGGTTCTTCATGGAATATCGCAAAGGCTGTATTTGATGCCCTCGGTGCGAAAACTTATGTAATAAACGCCTCACCGGACGGAACTAATATAAATGATAACGCCGGTTCTACGCATATCGAAGTACTACAGAAATTTGTTACTGAAAATAATCTTGATGCCGGTTTTGCTTATGACGGCGATGCTGACCGCTGTTTATGTGTCGACGAAAAAGGAAATATTATCACTGGTGACCACATCTTATATATTTACGGACGTTACATGAAAGAACGTGGAAAACTTGTAAATAATACAGTAGTTGCTACTGTAATGTCAAATTTCGGACTTTTCAAGGCTTTCGACGAAATCGGCATAGATTACGCTAAAACCGCTGTCGGCGACAAATACGTATACGAATACATGAAAGAAAATAATTGTTGCCTCGGCGGTGAACAGTCAGGACATATTATATTTTCAAAATATGCCTCTACCGGTGACGGCATTCTTACAAGTCTGAAGATAATGCAGGCTGTTATGTCGAGTGGCAAGAAACTAAGCGAACTTGCTGAACCTTTCAAGGTATATCCGCAGGTACTGGAAAACGTCCGTGTTAAAGATAAATCCGTTGCCATGAGTGACAGCGATGTTTTAAAAGCCGTCGAAAAAGCCTCCGAATCTCTCGGCGATTCCGGCAGAATACTTGTCAGGGAAAGCGGAACAGAGCCTCTTGTACGTGTCATGGCTGAGGCAGATGACGTTGAAACCTGTCAGAAATATGTAAATGATATTATTACAGTTCTTAAAGAAAAAAATCACATAATTTAATTGATATTCCGCCGGATAGTTATATAATTATCCGGCATTTTTTTAATTTTAACAAAAATTTTCCCTTTAATACGCCGGTGTTTGTTGAAATACTTGAAAATATCGGAAATTATTAAAAATTATTGACGTTCTACATTTTAAGTGATATAATTATCATATCCGGAAAATCCGGATTAAAAATATATTTCTTATAGAAAAATGGAGGAAACAATGGATAACCAAAAAGAACACAACCTTAACATTACCCTACAGAACGAAGAGGAAAAAGACGACGTTATTATATCAATCGGTACAATTTTCAGAAAATTAAAAAAATATCTTCTGATATGGATTGTCGTTGCAGTGATAGCATTTGTTGCTGTATTAGGTAGTATATCTTTCACGACTATACACCGTAAACCAGCCCTTAAAGCACTTGTTAGCTTTACATTCGACGGTATTGAAAAAGGTCATGACCCTGCCGGACAGGATTTCAATAAAGAAATGATTAAAAATCCGATAGTTATTGAAAGAGCTCTTACTAATCTTGGAATGCCACTCGAAGAACTCGATAATATCCGAAACGGCATAAGTATAGATGGTCTTATTCCTGCTGACGCTATGGATAAGATACTGACATACAAAAACGTATATGAAAACGCTAACAGTAATAATCTTCAGGCTGCACAGGCGATGCTCGGAGTAACTTATTTTCCTACTGAATATACAGTAACTTTCAATTATTCCGGAACATCTTTCAGCAGAAATACCGCCGTTGAAGTAATAAATAACATACTCGAGGAATTTAAAAGATATTTCTTTGAAATTTACGGCTATAATGAAAGTCTTGGCAATTCTGTTTCTGCTCTTGATATTTCCAGCTATGACTATTCAGAAGCCATTGAAGTTCTTGAAAATTCCCTCAATACAATGAGCACATATCTAAGACAGCTTTCAAGAGAAGATAAAACACGTTTCCGTTCTTCAGTAACCGGTTATACATTTGACGACTTATATCAATCAATTGATACTATCAAATCTATTGACCTTGATAAAATATCGTCATATGTAAATGTAAACAATCTCACTAAGGACAGGGACGCTTCAATAGCCTACTATGAATACAGAATAAATACACTCACAAGACGTAAAACTTCTATTGAAGAACAGCTTGTATCTGTAAGGGATTCCATAAAATCTTACGAAAAAGACCAGATTATTATTTTCGGTAATGGTACAGACGGTACAGATACACAATCCACACAGACATCACAGCAGTATGATGACATGATTGCACAGAAACTTAATCTTACAAATGAACTCGCTACAACCAAACAGAATATAAACTATTATAAGGAAAGAAGCGAAGCATTAAAAGAAGATTCTTCAAATGATGAGAAGAAAATACAACAGGTTGACAAGCAGTTAGATGACGTAAACAATAAAGTAATAGATATGATTGAATCTGTAAAACTTACTGCTGACGATTACTATGAAAATGTAACTTTCCAGAACGCTTATAATGTACTTGTTCCGGCATCTAATTCAATGAGTTCAACAATAAGTGTAATAAAGAGCAATATAAAAATACCACTTGTTCTTGCTGAAGGTGCTGTATTTGCATTATATTTCTTGATTGCTTTAATTGAAGCTATAAGAGCTGATTCTTCTGAAAGAAAAAAGAAAAAAGCTTCTGAACAGGAGAGTTTTTCAGGTGAATTAGCTGAAAATATATGAAATAAACCCGAATAAAATATTATATCCTCCGTGCAGAATCACACGGGGGATAATTTTGAGTTATTAAATTTTAAAACCGAAAGGACTTTGATAAATGGAAAATATTATAAATTTAAAAAATATAGTCGTCGAATTTGAAGACGGTGAAAGAATACTCAAAAATATAAATCTGGATATTAAAGACAAGGAATTTGTTACATTTTTAGGTCCTTCCGGTTGCGGAAAAACAACCACTTTACGTATTATAGGCGGATTTCTTGAGCAGACAAGCGGAGATGTATTTTTTGAGGGAAAATGTATAAATGGTCTGCCACCTCATAAAAGAAATGTCAATACTGTATTTCAGAGATACGCATTATTTCCGCACCTTAATGTATATGAAAATATAGCTTTCGGATTACGTGTGAAAAAAGTTCCGGAAAAGGAAATACTCAAACGTGTAGGCGAAATGCTTGAAATGGTTAATCTTATGGGCTTTGAAAAACGTTCAGTCAACAGACTTTCCGGCGGTCAGCAACAACGTGTTGCTATCGCAAGGGCGTTGGTAAATCACCCGAAAGTCCTGCTCCTTGACGAACCTTTAGGAGCTTTAGACCTTAAACTTCGTAAGGAAATGCAGATTGAATTAAGAAAAATCCAGCAGGAGCTTGAATTGACTTTCGTATATGTCACGCATGACCAGGAAGAAGCCCTTACTATGAGTGACAACATTGTTGTAATGAATAACGGTTACATACAGCAGATAGGCTCACCGACGGACATCTACAATGAACCGGTAAACGCTTTTGTAGCGGATTTCATAGGCGAAAGTAATATAATAAACGGTTCTATGCCGGAAGACTGTGTTGTTGAATTTGCCGGAAAACGTTTCCGTTGTGTCGACAAGGGATTCTCACCGGACGAAACTGTAGATGTTGTTATACGTCCGGAAGATGTAAAAATTATTCCGGCAGAAAAGGCACAGCTTACAGGAAAAGTTGAATCTGTAGTATTCAAGGGCGTACACTATGAAATGTCAGTCGACAGCGTAGACAACAACTGGATTATCCATTCAACTAAAGCCTGTCCGGTAGGTTCTATGATTGGCATGACTTTTGACCCTGACGACATTCATATTATGAAGAAATCGGAGGTGGATTAATCATGAAACTTAAATATTTTTCTGCTCCGTACCTCGTATGGATGGTTATATTTATTGTAGTACCGCTTTTAATGATAGTCTACTTTGCGTTCACTACCGACGACGGAAATTTAACTATAAAATACATATCCGATGTAGGTCAGTACGCTAATATATTTGTACGTTCTATATGGTTATCGCTTATCGCAACGGCAGTTTGTCTCGTGATAGCCTATCCGGTAGCGTTTATACTTTCACGCATGGACAAACACAAACAAGGTACAATGCTTATGATTGTGATGCTCCCTATGTGGATGAATTTCCTGCTCCGTACTTATGCATGGATGACCATTTTAGGCAACAACGGCATAATAAATCACTTACTTAATTTAGTCGGTCTCGATTCCGTGAAACTTATAAATACATCTGGTGCGGTAGTTCTCGGCATGGTATATAACTATCTGCCATTCATGATTCTGCCGTTATATTCCGTAATGGAAAAAATAGACAAGTCACTGTTTGAAGCCTCCGCTGATTTAGGTTGTAATTCGTTATCTACACTGATACGTGTGGTTATACCGTTAAGTGCTCCCGGGATTACTTCCGGAATTACTATGGTATTTGTACCGGCTATTTCCACATTCATTATTTCCCGTATGCTCGGCGGTGGTTCGAATCTCCTTATCGGTGACTTAATAGAAATGCAGTTCCTCGGAAACGCCTACAATCCGCATTTAGGAGCAGCTATTTCACTCGTACTTATGGTGATTATCCTTGTCATAATGACAGTAATGAACCAGTTTGACCCCGATGAGCAGGTTCTTATGTAAAGGAGGCGTTATATTGAAAAAACTCGGTAAAATATATCTGATACTTGTATTACTGTTTCTGTATGTGCCTATCTTCGTACTTATAGTGTTTTCTTTCAACGAGACCAAAAGCCGAAGCGTTTTCAGCGGATTCACGCTTGACTGGTATAAAAGACTTTTCCATAACAGGATTATTATTTCCTCACTCGTGAATACAATTATTATAGCAGTCGTGGCGAGTATAGTATCAACTGTCCTCGGTACTCTTGCGGCGATAGGTATACACCATATGAAAAAAGTCCCTAAAGCAGTTGTCATGAATATAACCAATATGCCTATTATCAATCCGGAAATAGTAACCGGTGTATCGCTTATGCTTTTATTTGTATTCTTTGCGGCAAGAATGAGTTTTGAATTTGGCTTTATAACGTTGATTATCGCACATATAACATTTGATGTTCCGTATGTTATTCTTAACGTTATGCCTAAATTCAATCAGATGAATCCGCATATTTTCGAGGCGGCACAGGATTTAGGTTGCAGTCCGGTGAGTGCTTTCAGAAAAGTAGTTCTGCCGGAAATTATGCCGGGTGTTATAAGTGGTTTTCTTATGTCCTTTACATATTCCCTTGACGATTTTGTAGTAAGTTACTTTACAAGCGGTTCAACATCTCAGACACTTCCTATAACTATATATTCCATGACACGCCGGAAAGTCTCTCCGGAAATAAATGCACTTTCTACACTTATTTTCATTGCGGTTGTTATAATCCTGATAGTAAAGAACATTATTGAAACAAAATCCGCAAAGAAAAACGGTTCATACAGGGAGGGCTTATGAAAAAATTATTTCTTATTATCTCCGCTTTTATGATTGCTTTTTCTATGGTTTCGTGCAGTTCTGAACCGGCTGAAAATTCCGGTGAAGAAGATGAAGACATTTCCGTGCAGACCCTTACGGTCTCAGACCCTGAATATTATACAAAATTCAAGGATAAAGGAATTTCTATAAACGTCTATAACTGGGGGGAATATATTTCCACCGGTGCGGACGAAGGCACTCTTGATGTAAATTCAGAATTTGAAAAACTTACCGGAATAAAAGTAAACTATACAAATTACGCCACCAATGAAGAATTATACGCAAAACTCAAAGGTGGGGGGGCTTCATATGATGTAATTATTCCGTCAGATTACATGATAAGTAAAATGATTAATGAAAAACTGGTACAGCCTCTTGATATGGATAATATCCCTAATTTCAGGTATATCATGGAAAATTTCAGAAATCAGGCTTATGACCCTGAAAACGCCTACAGTGTGCCATATACGTGGGGAACTGTCGGCATTATTTACGATACTACCATGGTTGACATTCCGGAAGAGGAAATAGACTGGGATTTACTTTGGAATGAGGATTACGCTGACCAGATACTTATGTTTGATAATCCACGTGATGCCTTTGCTATAGCTGAAATAATGCTGGGTTACTCACTTAATACGGAAAATCCCGAAGAACTCGAAAACGCCTCACGTAAACTTACTCAGCAGAAAAAAATAGTACAGGGTTACGTTATGGACGAAGTTTTCGATAAAATGGGAGCAGGGGACGCTTTAATAGCTCCGTACTATGCCGGAGATGCTCTCACTATACTCGCCGAAAATGAAGACCTTAATTTTGTAGTACCTAAAAGCAGTACCAATCTTTTTATAGATGCTATGTGTATTCCGACTTCAGCACGTCAGAAAGAAGCCGCTGAAATGTATATCAATTTCATGTGCGAACCTGATATTGCTTTTGCGAATATCGATTATATATGTTACTCCACACCACATCAGGCGGCTTTCGATATGCTTGACGAAGAAGTCCGTGAAAGTCACATATCATATCCGGACAGTCAGTTTATTGCGGATAAAACTGAAGTTTTCGTAAATCTTTCCGAAGATGCAAGTTTTAAAATGCAGAATCTCTGGACTGAAATGAAATCCGCTGAAGATGAAACTACTAACAAATGGCTTGTACCAATATTTCTTATATTCTGCATACTGCTGATGATTGTCGTTCTTATAAGGCGACATATAAAAGCCAAAAAAGATATTTTCTAAGGTGATGACTTACTTTGTTTACTGAAAATTTAATGTTCAGTCTCAATGCGACTGTACCAGTATTCATGATGATGATTTTCGGGTGGTTTGTAAGGAAAGTAAATCTTCTTGACGACCACACCACCGCAAAAATCAATAAATTTGTATTTAATGCTCCGTTGCCTGCTCTGTTGTTTTCGGATTTGTCAACAGCAGATTTCCGTGCGGTATGGGACGGTAAATTTGTGACTTTCTGTATAATCGCTACACTTATAAGCGTATGTATCGCTATTGCTTATTCCCTGCTCCATAAGGATAAGGCGGAACGTGGTGAAATAATACAGGCATCTTACAGGAGCAGTGCCGCTATTCTCGGTATAGCGTTTGTAAAGAACATATACGGCGAGGCTACTATGGCAGGACTTATGATTGTCGGAACTGTTCCGATATATAACATAATAGCCGTAATAGCTTTATCGCTTACGTCTCCGGATAAAAACAATTCAAAATCCGGAAAACAACTCTTTATGAATACTCTTAAAGGTATCGTAACTAATCCTATTATTCTCGGAATAGCTGTCGGAATAATATGGTCACTATTGAGAATACCTCAGCCGGTTATTCTGTCAAAATCCGTTTTGTATCTCGCAAATATGGCTACACCTCTTTCACTGATAGCATTAGGAGCATCTTTCAAAATTGAGGAGGCTAAGGGAAAACTTCCGGTAACTATCGGAATATCATTTATAAAACTGATACTTTTCTGTATGATATTTCTTCCCATTGCTGTACATATCGGATTCAGGGACGAAAAATTAATAGCTATACTCGTTATGCTCGGCAGTGCTACTACAGGAAGCTGTTTTGTTATGGCTAAGAATTTCGGTCATAAAGGTACTATAACAGCCTTTGCGGTAATGCTTACCACTTTATGCAGTGCATTCACGCTGACTACGTGGCTTTTTACTCTGAAAACTTTTAATTATATATAATTTCAGGATTTTTTTTACAAAACACTTGAAAAATACTTCTGCATATGTTATAATGAATAATATATATAATATTCAGGAGGTTTGAAAAATGGGCGCATTGGAAATTGCAGGAGGTATTGTTATACTCCTCGTATGTCTTGTTACTATTGTTATATGTCTCTCACAGGAGCAGAAAACACAGGACAGTATGACAGCAGCTTTGACAGGGTCAAGTGCTGAATCTTTCTATGACAAGAATCAGGGCAGGTCAAAAGAAGCTATCCTAAACAAAATTACAAGGACTATGGCTATTATACTTTTCATTGCTGTTCTTGCCGTGAATATTATCCCGATATTCACCGACAAGTAATAATCTATAACGCCCTGTGACAAAATAAGTCATGGGGCAGTATTTTTTTAAGGAGATTCTATGAAAAAGAAAAATAATTCATCTAACAAAACAGATATTGAAACTTACAAGAAAAAAATAATAACCTTTCTGCAAACTTACAACAAAAAAACTATGCCGATAAGCGAACTCGAAAATAAATGTCGTACCAAAAAACAAGGACGTGATAATTTTATCAACGCTTTCGACCAGTTACGCACAGAGGGTATTATTACAGTCAAAAAAGGTATGAAAACCGGATTATGTTCACGACTGAATATATATCCGGCAGTAGTCACGAGACTTAGCAGAACTTTCGGTTTCGCTAAGACAGACGACGGTACAGAATATTTTATCCCCGGAAAATGTATGTTAGGTGCTATGCCTAATGACCGTGTACTTGTTTCGGATATTCCGTCACGTTCCGGAGAGCCGGAGGGCGAAATTATTGATATTATTAAATTCAGTAATTCCGCACTTACCGGTAAAATAGAGTACGTCGACGGAAAACCCTATCTTGTACCCGATACCGCCACAAAAAATCATATGATTATCGTCAGGGAAAACAGTGTGAAATTCAATGACGGCGAAAAGGTTCTGGCGGAAATAGTCTACAGAGGTCGCCGACACGCTGAACATAAAGTAAAAATAACTTCTGTTTTCGGAAGTTCTGAATATGCCTCATCATGTGCGAAGTCTATCCTCATGATGCATAACGCTCCGTGTGAATTTCCGGAGGAAGTCTTAAATGAGGCAAGAAAAATATCCGAGGGTGGTGTTCAGGAATATTCTTTCAATAACAGGGAAAATCTTTGTGATATGAACATCTTCACTATTGACGGTGCAGAATCAAAAGACCTTGACGATGCTGTTTCCGTCGAAAAGACTGACAAAGGTTATATATTAGGCGTACACATTGCGGACGTTTCACATTATGTACGTGGTAACAGCAATCTTGACAAGGAGGCTATGAAACGTGGTACGAGTATTTACTATGCTGATAAAGTAGTACCTATGCTTCCGAAAGAACTTTCTAACGGTATATGTTCACTTAATCCTGACGAAAACAGACTTACTTTATCATGTTTTATAAATCTCGACAACAACGGCGATATTATTTCATATCGTTTCTGTAAAAGTGTTATACGTTCACGTGTGAAAGGCGTATACTCTGAAATAAATGAAATTCTTTCCGGTTCGGAATCACAGGAAATCACTGAAAAATATTCCATAGTCAGAAACGATATTTTTCTTATGAACGAACTGGCAGATATTCTCATAGATAAGAAAAAACGCCGTAACGCTCCGGAAATAGAAACTACTGAAAGCAAACTGATTATAAATGATGACGGTATCTGTTGTGGTGTAATTCCTCGTGAACGTGGTAAGGCTGAAAGAATCATAGAAGAATTTATGTTGACTGCTAATGAATGTTCTGCAAAACTCGCTCGTGATAAAAAAGTACCGTTTGTATACAGAATACATGAAGCTCCGCCGGAAGCAAAAGTTGAGGCATTACATGAAATTCTGCCTAAATTCAATCTTGAATGTCCGCACTTCACAGAGTTTAAACCGTATCATGCTACAAAAATTCTCGAAAGTGCAAGAGGTACTGACAAATTCGAGGCGGTAAATTTACTGATATTACGGTCTATGTCAAAAGCCAAGTACTCCACTGAACCGGTAGGACATTTCGGACTTGTCCTTGACGATTATGCTCATTTTACATCACCTATAAGACGTTATCCAGATTTGTCCATACACCGCATTATAACCGATATTCTCGCTGGTTACAATAATGAATGGTTAAACAAACGTTACGCCGGTTTTGCGACCAATTCCGCTGAACGTTCCTCCGACGCTGAATTAAGAGCCGTCGCTATTGAACGTGAATGCGAAGATTGTTATAAAGCTGAATATATGAAATCACATATAGGCGAATCATTTACGGCAAGGATTTCAAGTGTAACAGAGTTCGGTTTTTATGTACAGTTACCTGATACCATAGAAGGTCTCGTCCATATACGAACTCTTCCGGAAGGTGAATACGATTATTCCGAACCGGTCTCACTTACTGAACGTTTCAGCAATACTTCATATACGCTCGGTCAGACAGTACGTGTTATCTGTTCCGACGTAAATGTAAGCGATGGTATTATTGATTTCGTCCTCGACGACGAAGAACAGGAGTTAATTTAATATGAAAAAAATTTTAATAATTATGCTTGCAATGTTTACTCTCGTAAGCTGTGCGAAAAATGAAACTTCCACTGATGAAAATGATTTTTCAGGAATACAACAGGAAACTGTTCAGCCTGACCCTCTTTCAGATTCAACAACAATTACTACTACAAAACCAACTACAACAATTTCACAGATAAAATCCGAAACTACTATAAATACAACTGAGGAAATTGCTACACAAAATACAACAAATGCTGAAACTAAAGAAGTTATTTCTGCTATTTCGCAGGAAAATCAGGAAACTACTACTGAAACTACTTCAACAGATTCCGCAACAGCAACAACGACTACTACTGAAACTGTTCCGGCAGATGCTCAGCCCGACCCACTCGGAGCAGGTGCATTCTCTTATAATGAAGACGGTGCTGTACAGTTCGTTGAAAATCCGGAATCAAATGACGAACAGACTTTAATTTCTGCTGGTCAGGCACTTTTTGAATCTGCCTGTCAGACTGAATGGAATTTTACTGTAGGCTGTCCATATGAACTCGATATGGGCAACGTAATAAGAAATGGTGGTTATGAATGGATTTACTATAAAATTACTGACGAAAATATACATTCTTTTGCCGATATAGAACGTGATTATTACAACGTTTTCAGTGAAAGATATCCTCATGAAGATTTAAAAATGCTTTACGTTGAACGTCAAGGAAGTGTTTACGCCATGAACGGTCAGCGAGATATGAACGCTTATTATTCCATGTCGAGAATAACCGGCATTGAATCACGTACAGACGACGAAATAATATTTACTGTTGAACATCAGTTTGAAGGTACTGACCAGAATCCCGATTCACCATACACCGAAAATGATAAATTTTCCGTTGTAATCTCACCGGACGGCAAATGGAAAGCCGGTCAGTTCAGATTACCTTATTAATGTTAAATTCTTGTTAAACTTCTCCTAATACTATTGACTATTTCCGGATTTAAGTTATAATTAATTTAAAGACAAAAACAAGGGGATTTCTTAAAATAATTTCTAAGGAGAATTTTATGGAAGAATTTTCAATTTTTAACATCTTCACGATGTTAGGCGGACTGGCTTTTTTCCTGTATGGCATGAATGTAATGTCAACAGGTCTTGAAAAGCTCACAGGTGGTAAACTGGAAGTTGCATTGAAAAAAATGACTTCAAACAAGTTCAAAAGTATTTTACTCGGTATGGGTGTTACTATTGCTATACAGTCATCATCTGCAATGACCGTCATGCTTGTAGGTTTTGTAAACTCCGGTCTTATGACATTGGAACAGACTATAGGTGTATGTTTCGGTTCAAATATCGGAACGACGTTCACCGCATGGATTCTATGTCTCGGTGATATAAAGACTTCCGGTGGTGGCGGAGTACTTTCGTTTATGCTGAAAATGCTGAAGCCGGAATCATTTTCACCACTTGTCGCACTGGTTGGCGTCATAATGATTATGGCGTGCAAGAAAAACAAGAACAAAGATATAGGACGTATTCTTGTAGGCTTTTCGGTACTAATGACCGGTATGACCCTTATGTCAGATTCTGTAGACCCTCTTGCACAGTCTGAAGACTTCAAAAAATTACTTACCGCCTTTGAAAATCCGGTTTTAGGTGTACTCGTCGGAGCAGGTTTCACCGGTATTATACAGAGTTCAGCCGGTTCTATCGGTATTCTTATGGCGTTCTCGAAAGCCGGTGCATTGACTTACGGTATGTCACTGCCTATAATTATGGGTTGTAATATCGGTACTTGTGTTACCGCACTTCTTTCTACTTTCGGAGTAAGCAAAGATGCCAAACGTGTCGCATGGACACACATTCTTGTCAAGATTATCGGTACTATTATATTACTTCCTATTATAATGATTCTCCAGTCAGCACTTGACCTCAGCATTTTCAATGAGACCGTCGGTTATGTAGGTATCGCTACAATGCATACTATATTTAACCTCGCTACTACTGTTATGTTTCTGCCGTTCACAAAACAACTTGTTACATTGTCCAAACTCGTTATACGTGACGGCAAAGAATCTGAAAATGAAAAAAATTCCGAAAGAACCCTTACAGGTCTCGACGAAAGACTTCTTAAAACTCCGAGTGTTGCTGTACAGGCTTGCAGAACCGCTTCTATTGAAATGTCTGACCTCACCAAAGAAACTATAAGCAAAGCTATCGGAATTATTCTCGAATACAATTCTGAAGATGCTCAGACTATTATCGAAAATGAAGATATTGTCGACAGATTCGAGGATACTATAAATAATTATCTCCTGAAAATCTCGAAAAGCAGTATAACCGGTAACGACAGCCGGACTGTATCTAAAATGATGCACTGTATCGGAAATTTTGAGAGAATTTCAGACCATGCAGTAAATCTTGTTGAATCCGCTAAGGAAATCCATGACAAAAAAATAAATTTTTCCGAAGAATGTATCAACGAAATCAAAATTATTACCGACGCTATCACCGAAAATATAGAACACGCTTTTATAGCTTATAATAATAATGACCTCGCAATAGCATATAAAGTTGAACCGCTTGAAGAAGTCGTGGACAACCTCAGCATTGAACTCAAAAACCGTCATATAAGACGCTTACAGAATGATGAATGTACTGTTGAACTTGGTTATATTTTTCAGGATATTCTTACAAATCTTGAAAGAATTTCAGACCACTGTTCCAATATCGCCGGAATCATTATCCAGACCGACGAAAAAACAGATTTCCATACTTATCTGAACGACGTAAAGGAAAATGATGAGACTTTTCACGACGATTACAAAAAATATGCGGAAATTTATTTTTCACGTCTTAATACATCAAAATAAAACAAAAAGAGTACAGCCGGAAAACTGTACTCTTTTATTTAGTTAAATCTTTTCAATCGGAATCCATATCTGACATGTCTCTTATACACATATGACGCTGCCGACGATCTTACGCGTGTAGATATCGGTGGT
>CAMWUB010000013.1 GCA_947177345.1 uncultured Ruminococcus sp.
TTGTAAATCTGCATATATACAGGTTCGGAACTGTTGAAATCAATCGGAATATTCATTTAAATCAACTCCTTACGAAAATTATTTTAACATATTTTTATTATGATGTCAAATTTTATAATAATAAAAATCTCCCTGTAAAATAATCTTTCACAGGGAGATTTTATAAGGAGGTTGAATAATGTAGATTTCTGTATTATCAGGAAATATTACTGTAGAAATGTTCTGTAGTACCGTCAGCCCATATGAAATCAAAGACAGATATTACTGATTTACCGTTTACAGTTGCTTTGGCTGAATCTCCTGTATCAAAAAAGAAAATAATGTCATTACCATTTCTGTCGTAAGTGAAAGTTATTTCAGTATTATCGCCTGTCATGATATAACTTCCGTTTCTTGTGTTTTCGTGAAAAGTATATATTTTTTCGGAATCAGTTCCGGAAGTACGCCATACACCTTCTATGGAAACTTCCGGTTCTTCAAATGCCGGTGATTCAGTACTGAAAGTGTATAAACCGTCGGAAAACTGTACCATAAATTTATTGATATCATAAGGCGTTATTACAGAACCCTTTTTCCAAGATGATTCATTACCGGTTATGCCGTATGAAAAAGTATTTTCTGTAAATGCATAACTTAAAATATCTTCTGAACCGTCAATAATATTTCCGTATATATCGAATGAATATTCTGTAAGTGTACCGTCCGGACGGAATTCAAAGCCCATGTACTCGCCTGTACCGGATATTTCCGCATAACGTATACCACTTATGAAAGTTTTCGGCAATTCTGTAGTAACAGTAGTTGTTGTCGCCGGTTCTGTTATCACCATAACAGTAGTAGTTGTAGTAGTCGTTGTTGTTGTGATTACATTTGTAGTAGTGGTGGTAGTAGTAGTTACAACCGGCGGTGCTGTTGTAACTGGCGGAATCGTTTCAGGAGGGGCTGTTATTATGGGTTCGTCTTCTGTAATTTCTTCCACTACCAGCGGAACGGTATCATATATATTTGCATCTGTATTTGTTACGGCATCAGTAACTGTTGTGGTGGTAGTAGTGAGTATCGTTTCAGTAATTACTTCCTGTAACTCCGTTGTAGTAGCCGTTGTCATGCCGTATTGTATAGAACCCTCATAACCGTTTATGTTAGCGTAATCGAATCCACCTGCTCTGTAACCTTTGTCGATATAAGAACCCGATATTATTTCCGTAATCTGTTCAGGTTCGATATATGAGGTTTCTATAAAATTTGGCGTTGATATATCAAATTCTTCATTATCGTCTATGTTGCGATGCAGAAGTGCTACACTTGCTATACCTATAACCGCTATCAGCATTGCCACTGCTGACCCTGCATACTTATGCCATGAAATCTTATTTTTATACGGTTCTGTGCCGGATACGCTTATTTCATCTTCAGTTTCAGGAGTTTCATTTATTTCGTAATCTTCTCCGTAATCTTCTTCAGATTCAAAATCTTCATAAAATTCTTCATATTCTTCTGGTTCTTCATAAACTTCTATATCATCATCAGGAAATCCGCTTTTTCTTAGTGACTGTTTCAGAATACGTTTTTTAGCATTTTCGTCAAGTGCCGGATATTTTTCTGCTATTTCCTCAACTGAATCATCATCAAGACCGGTAAGATGTTCCATAAAATCTTTTTCATTTTCATTCATAAATATTCACCATTTTTTTCCAGTATTGCTTTTATTTTCTTTCTTGCACGGAGGCTTCTTTTCTGAACCGCTCCGGCAGTCATACCCAGCCTGCGAGCAACTTCGCTGACTTTCTGATTATAGAAATACTGATATATTATTATAGAGCTGTCAGGTTCACCGAGTGAACGAACTATTTTCCATAATCTGTCATGCAAGATATTTTCTTCTGCTTCTTCTTCGGTACTGTTTCCGGCAGAAAGAAGTATCATATTATCTTCGTCGGTATCAAGTGAAATTTTATTATGACCCGCAAGCCGTCTGAAAGCGTCGATAGCCCGGTACTTTGCGATGGTGCTATGTATGATTTAAGACTTCCGTTTTCAGCGGAAAATTTACCGGCATTCCTGAGAAACTCAACCATAATATCGCTCACACAGTCCTCAATATCCTCACGGGTTCCGAAACCGCTCAGTTTGTTGAGAACTATGGCATATATTAGATTGCCATATTGTTCGATAAGATATTCATAAGCATCTCTGGGAGAACTTGATAATAACTGTTCCCATTCCGAATCGCTCATTGCTTCACCCCTGTAACTTTTTCATATTCCGTATTTTTATAAATATATTCGTTGTATGTCCGGAAATAAGGACACACAAAAAACAAATTTATTTTTCTGACCTGTATATTATTCTACCATGTTTTCAGGTATCATGACAATACCAAACAATAAGTTTACAAAAAGTTCATAATTTGACCGTCACAAATGACCGCCGGAATGTGTTATATTATACAGGACGTCCACAAAAGAGGTGATTTATATGACGCAGGAAAATTCCGACAAGATAAAAACTCTTTATGAAATATATGAACAGCCTATGTACAGGATAGCCTTTGCTGTGCTGAAAGATTCCGGACTGGCTGAAGATGCTGTTTCAGATGCTTTCATAAGGATAATTGACCGCCTGAAAAAAATAAAAGACCCTCACAGCGATAAGACCAAGGCTTATATAGTGAAGATAATAAAAAGTACATCTATAAACATCTACAGAAAAAACAGAAAAGTGATTATCCGTGAGACCGCTATTGACGATTCTGTATTACAGATTTCCGACGTTTCGCAGAATACGGAAGAAAATGTCATTGACCGCATGGAAAATCAGAACAGAAGAAATTTATTCAATAAACTCGACGAAAAAGACCGTACTATAATTTCATTGCGGTACGGTAATGACCTCAGCTGGAAAGAAGTAGCGGAACGCACTTCAATGACGGAATCGACAGTACGCAAGCGTTTTGAACGTGCGAAGAAAAAATTACTCAGTATGAAGGGGGATATGTCTGATGAAAAATCATAGACTGCCTGACAATGACGAATGGAATAAAATCGTTGACGAGGCGTTTTCGTCAGACGAGATACACACATTCTCCGAAAAGTATAATCTTAAAAAGTACCATAATTTTCAGGTACGGAAAGGAATCACTATGAAAAGAAACAATCTGCTTATGAATCTGACTGTCATTGCGACGGCACTGGCAGTAGTAGCAGTCCCGACGGGTGTATATATCGCCGGAAATATGACCGCTACAAAATCGGCTACACAGTACGCAAATGAAGAACTGGTAAAAAACGAACAGGCTACACCGGTATCAAATGATACAATCTATGCCGTTGAATATGACTGGCTACCGGAGGATTTTAATGATAACAGTGAAGATTCCTACACTTATTTTACAGATGCCGATAACAAGAAAATCTTTATGATAGCATCATTTACAAAAAATCTTTCCGGCGAAAAAATTGAAAACGGCAAGGCATTGACCGTACGTGACGAATATCAGATTGGCGATAAAACTGTTGACATAAGATACAGTGACAGTTATGTGGAAAATTCAACCGATAAAGACTGCACGAATTACGGACGTGTTGCAACAATATATTTCAATAATACACCTTATGAACTTGAACTTCTGGTAACAGATGACGTTACAAAGGACGATTTCAAGAAAATTATCGAAAACGTGAAACTTATTGAAAGCGATACCGAAAGAGCGGAAATATTTACCGGTGAGCAGGCAGGCGAGGATATACAGGAAATTTCACATGAAACCGAAACACTCTATGATGTTGAATACGGCTGGATTCCGGACAATTTAGAACGTATAGACGGCGAACCTTATTGTCATGAGTTCAGGAACGTCAATTCCGACAGAAAAACTATATCAGTTTATTTCAATAAAAATCTTACCGGTGAAGAATCTGAAATGGACACTGCCTTAACCTCACTTGAAACATACAAGACCGAAGATACAACTATTACAGTAGGATATTATGATAATTATATTGAAAATTCAACGGATACACAGCATAATAAAGTTGGTCGTCAGGCATCAGTACGTTTTAAAGATAGTCCGTATCACCTTGTAGTATGGGTTACAGATGACGTTACAAAGGACGATTTTAAGAAATTCCTTGAAAATATAAAATTTGTGCCGACAGATGCGGAAAAAGCATGGGTATTTTATCCGGAAGATTTAACGCAGTCCGAATTTACCATATCCGACGGCAATGACGACAAGCAGGTAAACGAGAGTACAAAGACAGTAACGGAAACCCAAAGCAAACCGGCTGAAAATTATGACGATACAATTTATGACGTTGAATACGGCTGGCTTCCGGAGGGTCTCGAATATCAGCAGGGCAACGAATATGATGGTAAATTCCATGACTTTATCCACAATACAGGTATGACACCGGCATTTGTTAAAAATGTTTCCGGTGGAGAAACTCCGCACGAAAGTAATTTCACAGTAATTGACGAGTATCAGACCGACGACAAAACCATTGAAATAGCATATCGCAGTAACTATGAAGAAAATACGGATAATTATAATTTCGGACGTATTGGAACAGCATATTTTAAAGATACTCCGTATGAGCTTTCACTGTGGGTTACAGATAACGTCACAAAGGAAGATTTCAAGAAAATTCTCGAAAACGTAAAACTTGTACCGTCAGATACAGAGACGGCAAGTATATATAGTGGCGTGCAGAAAAAAGAACCGGTACAATTTGAAAGCAGTTCTTATGAACAGAACGGCATAAAGGTAGACGAAAGTCAGATAATACAGATTGGCGAGGAACTCGGCGAACAATTCCCTGATTTAGTGGGAAATATTTCAACTAAGATAAAAAGCGTAAGTTTCAGCGACAATTTCAACGGTCTCACAACCGACGGGGTAGGCAGGGAAGCTGATTTCAGTCAGTATCTCAACGAAGACGGCAAACTTATTGAAAATGTACGTGAGTTCTATACCACTAAAAACGGCAAGGAAGAAACAATCTATTTTGACGATACAACAGTAAGCGTAATGACGGTAACAATCACCTACACAAACAACGGCGATAAGCCGACTGCTGACGGTGGCTATTGCGTATTCCCGACTTTACAGACCATACATGACGGTTATTTCTATAATCCACACTTCTATAATATAATGGAAACAGAAGCTATGCTGGAAGAAACAATTACGGATTATAAGGAAAATTACCAGAAAATCGCAGATTGTGCAGGATTTTCATTCAGCAGTCCGAATCAGGAACGCAGAAACGAAATTCATCTTGATGCCGGAGAATCTGCGGAAGTAACGCTTGCATTTATAGTTGAAGATAAGTTCCGTGACAATCTCTATCTCAGACTGAATGATAACGGTTTTGTTGATTTATCCAATTTAAAATAAACCTCCTTATAAAGAAGCTCCCTGTAAAAAGGGAGTTTTTCTTTTATACTTTTAACTGTTTACGTGATACTTTTTTAACACACCAAATGCAAATTATTATACAGTAAGTAGTGGCGACAATCCATGCGACCTGGTCAGTATAGCATATAGCACCGAATCTGTATATCGGGACGAATTTCCGGCTTACGATTATACGGGCGAACATCTCAAGCACTCCGGAAAATATAGCCAGTCCCGAAAAACCTATACCCTGTACGCTCATACGGCACGCAAAGAGGATACCTAAAGCCCAGTAGAAATATCCTACGCACTTCATGTAGACACCGCACGCATCGAGTACCGCAGATTCCGAACTGTCAAGAAACATCATTGACAAAGTACGTCCGCTGAAAATAAGTACGATACCGATTATTATTCCGTATACTGCATTTATGACAGTTCCCTGAATGATACCTTTTTTTACACGGTCATAATTGCCTGCTCCTAAGTTCTGACTGCTGAAAACTGATATACCTGTTGCGATAGCCTCAAACGGACACATTGCAAGCTGTTTTAATTTTGAAGTTACCGCAAATGCCGATATATAGACATCTTCAAGTGAATTATTTGCGGACTGCATAACCATACTTCCGATAGCCGTTATTGAAAACTGCAAGCCCATCGGAACACCCATGATAAAAAGTTCCTTTAAGGCGTAACCGTTAAATCTGCAAATATCTTTAGACAGTTTCAGTAACGGATATTTTTTCTGAATGACTATGAAACAAGTGATACCGCTACACGCCTGTGCCATGACCGTCGCCAATGCCGCACCGGCACACCCTAACGGTACAATCACTATAAATGTGAAATCAAGAATTATATTAAGTACCGCCGATATTGCAAGAAATATGAACGGCGTTTTACTGTCACCGATAGCACGGAGCATACTCGAAAGAAGATTATAAAAAAGTGTGAAAGGTATTCTGGCGAGTATTATGAAAAGATAGTTATAGGCATCTTTGTGGATATTTCCGGAAATTTTCAGAATATCAATAATATTTCCGCACATAATGCAGGTAATCAGAGTAAGTAATACCGCAAAGAAACCGGTCAGCAGATAAGAATGAAATATAGTACTTCGTAAGCGTTCAGGCTGTTCCGCACCGAAGTACTTCGCCATAGGGATTCCGAATCCTGAACACGTACCTATACAGAAACCCAGTACTAAAAACTGTACACTACTCGAAGCCCCTACTGCTCCTAAAGCATCTGCACCGAGTACTCGCCCGACTATCGCCGCATCAATCATATTGTATGCCTGTTGAAGAATGTTTCCTATTAATAACGGCAATGAAAATCCGAGTATTAGTCTGACCGGATTTCCGTCTGTCATGCTTTTGGTCATAATTAAATCACTCCTTTGCGATTAGCATTCTATCACTTTTTTCAGGAGATGTCAAGAATTTTACCGAAAAATTTCCGACAAAAAAAGGACTTGAAAAAGTCCCTTTTTTAGTAAGAATTAAAAATTATAAATTAAGTCCGTTGAAACTGTCATCAAGGATTGTTTTTGATTTCTGGAATTTTTCTTTTTCCTCGTCGGTGAGGGATAACTCAACAATTTCCTTGACACCGTTTCTTCCTATGATACACGGTACGCCAATGAATACATTTTTACTGTCGTATTCACCGCAGAGTTTGGCAGATACGGTAAGTACACTGTTTTCGTCACCGAGGATAGCTTTTATAATACGTGTGATAGCCATTCCGATACCGTAATATGTAGCTCTTTTAGCCTCGATAATCTTATAAGCGGCGGTGCGTACCTGTTCTTCAATTGACTGCATATCTTCAATTTTGTAGTCATTTTTTTCGTCGGCGAGAATTTCAGTAACGGATTTTGTAGCAAGCATTACCTGCGAAAGTGGTACAAATTCGCTGTCACCGTGTTCGCCGATTACGTATGCGTGAATGTTTTTCGGGTCAACGGTGAAGTAATCGCCGAGAAGGTAACGCAGACGGGCTGTATCGAGTGAAGTTCCCGTACCTATTACCCTTGAAGCTCCGAAACGTGAAAGTTCATAGGTTACACGTGTCATTATGTCGACGGGGTTAGTAGCAACAAGGAAAATGCCATCAAAACCGGACTTTACAACCGGCGAGATGATAGAACGGAAAACTTCGGTATTACGCTGGAGCAGGTCAAGACGAGTTTCGCCCTCACGCTGAGCGACACCGGCAGCTATTACGACTATATCAGCATCTTTACAGTCTTTGTAATCACCGGCATATATCCGCATATTTGACTTTGCAAAGGCAAGACCGTGATTCAAATCCATAGCCTCACCTTTAGCACGTTCCTTGTTTACGTCTATAAGAACGAGTTCATTACATATACCGCCCTGATTTACGAGGGCATAGGCGAAACTCATTCCTACCATACCAGTACCAATCAGGACAACTTTTCTTTTATCAGTATTCATTATAAACCTCCGGTTTTAAAATTTATATATCTATTATAAACTAAAATTTCCGGAAAGTCAAGAAATTTTTATTAAAAAATCAGAAATTATTTCTTGCCCTGATGTATTTTTCAAGATAATCTACTGTACCGTCTATACCGAGGCAGGTACTGTTAATACAGATGTCATATAATCTTGAATCACCCCAGTGTCCTGAACAGTGATAGTTATGATAGCGTTTGCGTTTTTTGTCTTTTTTGCGGATAAATTCCTTAGCATCTTCTTCGGAAAGGTCATAAACTTTCATGACACGTTTTATTTTAGCGTCCATGTTGGCGAGTATGAACAGCGATACAAGTGCCGGATTGTCCTTTAATTTAGTTTCGGAACATCTTCCGACTACCACAAAAGATTCACCGCTTTCAGACTTTTCTTTCAGAAAATTGAACTGCATTTCAGCTATATTGTCTTCGATTGAATTACTATATCCACGTACACGACGTGATATTAACTTCTTTTTAGGATTTTCGTTATATTTTTCGATTTCTTCCGGAGTAAGTCCGGTACGTTCAGCGATTTCAGTTATAAGATGCCTGTCATAAACAGGTATTCCGAATCTTTCGGCGAGTGCCTCTGCAATAACTCTGCCACCGCTTCCGAACTCTCTGCCGACCGATATAATAAGTTGTGACATAAAAATTCCTCCTGATTATAAATATCTCATGAAAATATAAGCCGTCGATATTGCAAGTACTATCACGGTAGCCGGAGCAAGTTTTTTACAGTATTTTCCCCAGCCTATCGGATAGCCGTTTTTCGCTGCTACTGAAGTTCCTACAACATTTGCAGATGCTCCGATAGGTGTAGCACTACCGCCTATGTCCGTACCTATTGAGAGCGTCCACGCAAGTGTAGGAAGTGCTACACCCGACGTTGTGGCGAGGCTCTGAATGACAGGTACCATAGTTGCCGCAAATGGTATATTATCAACAAATGCACTCGCAAATGCTGATACCCACAGAATAATTACTATCATGAGTTTAACGTTACCACCGCTTATTTTTTCGATAAAATCGGCTATTATTTCAAGTATGCCGGTTTCCTCGAGACCACCGACAACTATAAACAACCCTATGAAAAATACTACTGTTTTATAATCAACTTTTTTAAGTAATTCAACGGCATCTTTTGCAAAGGCTATCAGAGTTATTATTGCTATGAAAAGTCCGATAGTTGCCACTGTAAGATGTGTTATCGAGTGAGTTACGAGAAGTACCACCGCACAGCCGAATATAACCGTACTTGCAATGAAATCCCTTTTATCAGTTATTGCTTCCGAGGGTTTCGGAAGTTTTGAGATGTCAATGTTTTCGCTTTTTTCGGAAACAAGTTCCTTTTTAAACGCAAAGTAAAAGAAAATAATGGAGACTATCAGGGAAATTCCTGCTACAACGCCGGTATTTGTAAGGAAATCTCCGAAAGAGTAGCCTAATGATGTACCTACTATTATGTTCGGAGGGTCACCGCACATTGTAGCTGAACCGCCTAAATTTGCACAGAAAATTTCCGATAAAATCATAGGTATGGGATTGAATTTCAGTAGTTGCGAAAGTTCAATAGTTACCGCCGCAAGAAACATTATTACTGTTATGCTGTCGATAAACATTGAAAGTACTGCCGACATAATCATGAATGTTATGAAAACTGGTATAGTCCTGCATTTTACAAGAAACGCAATCTTCATACATAACCACCGGAAAAATCCGGCTTTTGCCATACCTTCAACCATTACCATCATGCCGGCGATAAAGATGATAGTCGCCCAGTTGATACCTTTGCTTTCGCTTTCCGTGACCTGATACCAGAAATCTTTAGTAGCGAATCCTTTCAGAGCAAGGGTTTCCCATATTGCAGAACCGCTCCGCATACATATGCCGAATACTACCACAAGTGTAAGTATTCCGCTCCCGAGAGTTACATAATGCCGTTCTATCTTATCCATGACTATGAGTATGAACATAGCCACGAATATTATCACGGCGAAAATCTGTGATGCTGTCATATTCTTAACCTCCTGTATATATTTTGCACCTTTGGAATTATAGCACATTATAAAAGATTTTTCAAGAATATTTTTTATTTTATGACAGCTTTTTCAGAATTTATGCAAAAAGCAGATTAAAGACATGGAAATTATGTAGAAATTTGTTGTATTTTCCGGACAGTTCAGCGTGATTCGTCAGGTGTCTGTAAGTCCTCTACGTGACACCCGAAAAATTTAGCAAGTCTCCAGTAAGTTTCTTTTGAAGTAACACCACGGTCTAAAGCACTGTAAAGACATTCACAAGTTATACCGCTTTCCTTGCTGAGCTGGCGTATAGTTTCTATACCGAGTTTTTCCATCTGGTCATAAAATTCCGTGACATTGAGGATTATTTTCATAATAATTATACCTCCATATCCATAAATTCAGCCATAGCAACAAGTCCCGCATATGTAAAATTTTCATTGTCGTATGCGTTGGAAAAAAGATTCATAGCTCCCCTTAATGCCTGTGGTGTATGTGCGATTTTAAGAAGATAATCTATTTCAGCATTCATATTGTTTTTTTCGAGAACCGGAAATATTCTGCAAATATCCTCACGCTTTATATCTGTACTGCGATATATTTTCCGCTGGCGTGTTCTGTTTGAAATCTGTGCAAATTCAGCTTTTCGGTTGCCCATTGCGGATATAGTATTAATATTTCCGATAAAACATATACCTAAAGTCTGCCCTTTACTGCTGAAATAGTCTGAAAAACTTCGTAATACTTCAATAGTTTTCAGTGTAAGATGCTGTGCCTCGTCGAAAATAAATACAGTACCGTCAGAAATTTTATTGACTATCGAAAACCACATATCACTGATATTTTTTTCCTGACCTGCTCCGATTCTTTCGGCTATTATTTTCATAAGATTCCGCATACTGTTGATACACGGATTTATTGTTATAAGAAAACTGTCAGCCGGATTATCAGATACAAATTTCTGTGCCGATTTTGTTTTACCTATACCGGCATCACCGCATACCACAGCAAGACCGCCACCACTCTGACAGTTTGCAATAACCCTGTAAATGTTTCCGGAAACAGTAGTTTCAATGTAATCAGTTTCGGAATATACAGAATCTGTTTTTTTGTCATCGCTGAAATAATTTTCAAGCATATCAAAAATCTTCTGCGGATTTGATTTATATTTTCCGTTACGTACCTGTGAAAGTGTAGTACCTGATACACCTATAATTTTTCCTATTGCATTCTGACTGATATTCTTTTCATTCATGAGGTTTTCGACTTTATCAAGCAGAAGTTTCTGTTTATCAGTATACATCATTTTTTTTCCTCATTTCAGCGTTACGGGTCATTTTATCGAGGTCAATAATTATATTTTCAGAACCTGCTACCATAAGTTTTTCAGATTCTTCATTTATTATAACAGGCACGATTTTTTTAGGAGGTTGTATGCAGAATTTGTTATCTTTACGGTATTGTGCTTTTCTTACTGTTATATCAAGAAGTGTAAGGCGTTGTTTGTTTGTGAGTTCCGGAACAGTTTCCTTAATATGTTCACGTACAAATTTTTTAGTATTTCGTATGATTGCATTTGCATCTGAAAGAGTATCAATATTTTCTTCGAGATAATCCGCCATAAGAGTATCAGCAACAGCCCATGTGAATAAATATTTATCTGTCTGAGCGTCATAAATTCTTACGCTACGCAAATCAGCCGGATTGTATCTGATAAATACTTCTCTTTCAAGATTCATTATAGTTTTTTCCGGTTCAGTGAACCATATTTTTTCACCGCATATAGTTATATATACACCATTGCGTTTGATTTTCTGTTTGCGTGTAGTTCTCATAAGCATGAGATTCAGAGCGGATTCCGGAGCTTTTCTTATTAAACAGGATGTTTTATTCCATACATCAAGGCGTGTAAGACCTTTGTAACACTTTTCAGAACCGCCGTATTCCTGAAGATTATATACACCGTCAATCCAGTTGCCGAATACTTCACGGATTTCATAGTCACACGGAAGTTTACCGTCTTTTATACGACGTTTCAGACTTTCAGGTTTTTCAAGAACTGTACCGCCACAGAATCCGCTGAAAAGTTTTGAAAACTGATTCTTTATAGTGCAGAAAGTTCTTTCAATAGGTTTGGCTTTGGCGTTTCTTACAATAGCGTTACGCATTTCAATTCCGAGGGTTTCAAAGATAGTAGGCGGATTTTTTACAGATTTGATATTTTTTCCGGAGCGGTGACCTCTGCCCCCGATGTCATGTGTAAGGAACTCCCTGCCGTTATCAACATATATACAATCGGGAATACCGAAACGCATTATTCCGTGTCTTAATGCAAGTACTGTAGATTGTGAATCAGGTGATTCAGTTATATTCCAGCCGGTAAGAACTCCGGATTTAGCATCAAGAAAAGCCGTAAGATATAATCGGTGGATTTTGTTTTCCTCGCTGTATGACTGTATATCAAAAGTATGATTATCGGCAATCCAGCACGAATTGGCAGAAAGTTTATCATACATACGCATTATATACGGAACGCACCTGTCATTGAAAGCCTTTTCGCCGTCACGGAGCAGAGTTCTTACAGATACGGAAACATCTTTTTCAATGCGTCGGCGGAAAGTCATTTCAGTAGGTATTTTACTTAGAAGTTCCGGATAAAATTCAGCTGTCCAGTCAATAGTGTTTCTGTAACATATAGATACAGAGGGTTTGTTTTCGTCAAGCCAGTTATAAAGAAAATTTTCCCATACAGGTTCAGGAATGGAACTTTTTCCGTTATTCCACGGAGAATGTTTACCGATTACGCCGTAATAATCCTTGTTTCTGAAAGCAGATAACTTTCTGTAAAGAATATCGGTACTTATCTTTATATCAGGATATTTTAGTCTGCATTCGCCTATGAAATCGTTGTCGAAATCGCATTTATGATTATATTGCGAGCGTCTCGCCTGCCAGTCTTTGAGAAGTTCGCACCAGAAGCGGAGTTCAGAACGTTCATTTTCGGAGAGTTCTTCAATAGTAGGCAGTTGACGTATAATTTCAGATTTTGATTTTTCCGGAATCATTTTTTTGATACCATAATATTCTGCCTGTAAGTTTTCAGGAAGTTCAGTTACCGGAATCATATAGCAAGGTTTTTTGTTCTGTGGGTGTGAGCGTATTTCAGTTTTTATTTTACCATTACTGCAAAGTTTTCTTATATAGCGTACCGAACATTTTTTCAGCTCAGCGGTCTGCTTTATGGTAAGATATTCCATTAATTCACGCTCCTTTCGGTGTAGCCGGTTTCATCGAGAAGAAGATAATCAACGCTTATGACCAACGCCGTTGAGATTTTAATAATCATGTTCATTGACGGATTGAAATGACCTCTTTCGAGACGTGAAACATATGGTTGTGTTGTATGGACTTTTTTAGCAAGTTCCGCCTGAGTGAATCCGAGTTCCTCACGTCTTGATTTTATTTTCTGTCCGAATCTCATAAAAAAATATTTCCTTTCTGTTTACTTTTTGTGTTTCGTGTGTTAAAATTATGATTGAACATATAGCCTTTATAATATTATAGTACCAATTTTGGTACTTGTCAAGTAATTTTAGTACCAAAATTAGAATTTTGTCGTTTTGTATAATTTTATTGTTTTAAAAAATTTATCTGAGGTGATTTAAAATGTTAAAGAGATTGGAAAAATCAGAAGAATATCATTTCATATTCAACAACATCATAGACCTTTGCAACGGAAAAAATATAACTGTAAGTAATGTAATGGGAAGTTTTGCAACAAGCAAAAGTGCTATGCCAGCATGGAAAAAAGGGAATATTCCACCGGATACTCTTCTTAAACTTGCTGAATTTTTCGGTGTATCCGTTGATTATCTCATTACAGGTAAAGAACCGGAAACGAAACTTACTGAAAATGAGCAGGATTTACTTGATATTTTCCGTACCCTCGACAATCGGGAACAGTTAAAGCTTATCGGCAGACTTCAGGAAATGTATAAATTTGAAGCAAGTAGCGAAATAGTCGGAATAAAAGTTGCACGTACTACCGATAAGATACCTGTAAGAAAAGAAGTGACTTCAGAAGAACTTAAAATTATAGAAACCCTGCCGGAAGAAACAGATTTCTGATATAGTCAAAGCATCACCAAGCAGTTAAAATAACTCTTGGAGGTGCTTTTTTTGTATAATATTTATAAAAATTCAAGAGACGCAAGCTGGAAATTTCTGCTTGAATACGGTGTTTCAAGCCTTCCGCTTGATTTGAAGAAGATAGTCGCACAGATGGGTGTTACAGTACGCCGTGACAATGCCGGAATACTCATGCCTAATGAACTCGGCATAACCGTAAATTCAGACGGTAAATTTCATATTATAGTACGTGATACACCCATACAGCAGAAACGCTATACTATTGCCCATGAAATCGGACATATAGTGTTAGGACACACTGAACTTTCTGAAAATCCCTACATAGACGAATACGCCGCTGAAAGATTCGCAACCGGTATACTTTCACCGGCGTGTGTGTTATGGGGGCTTGATATTCATTCTGCTGAAGATATATCTGAAATATGTATTATTTGCA
>CAMWUB010000014.1 GCA_947177345.1 uncultured Ruminococcus sp.
TTTTAATAAGGGTTGGTATAGGCTGAATTGGTTTGAGTGAGTTTAAACGGTGTTTTGGGTGGAAATAGAGGGTGTTTTTATTAGGATTTATTAAGTTTGAGAATATTGAATTTGATAAGGGAGGAGTGTGAAATTTATGAATGATGAAAATAAGAAAATTGACCTGATATTACAGCTTTGCAAAGAAAGTTATAAATTGTGTAAGACAATGGTGAACTACTTCTCCAACAGCAATGTTGACATTGAAAGAAATTTTAAAAATATTGAGAAGAATATTGATGAACTTAAAATTGAAATACATAAGCTTGACAAGTTGAAAGCAACAGAGAGTCATGTTTATACGGACGATGAACTTATGAAATTAAAGGCTACAATGAGTTGGAATCAACTTCATATACAAACAAAAATCCCTGTTTCAACATTGCAGTATCGTTGCAGACGGTACAGGAATGAAACAGGGAAGAAAGGCAGTTAAAATAATGGATAACAGTTATAAAGAATTTAAGGCACTTGTAAGTGATTTGCTTGATGATTTGGTTAATTCAGATACATATGATACTGACACAATTGTATTTAAGTTCTACAAGTTTATAGTGGAGCAGAACATTGAGTTATATAAGACTTATCTGAACTGCTATGGACATGATGATAAAGAAACACTGGAAAAATTGGAACATATCAGCAAAATTGATACAAAGCTGAATACAGGTAAAATCAGTATGGGCGTAATATATGAGATATACGATATTTACACTGAGGACTTGTTGAATAATGATATGAGCAAGTTGGAAGAAATGACAACAAAGTAATAAATTATACATACCATAAAATTTATATAGTGTCACCTGATTTTTGTTGGGTGACACTTTTTTTAGTGCATTCAATCCCTGAAATCAAACAGGACTTTAGGCGTTATGTCAAGAACATCACAAAGTCTGAAAATTACATCAAGTGAACAGCCTACATTTCCAAGTTCAATGGCACTTATATGACTTCTGTCTATGTCAACGAGTTCGGCAAGCTGAAGTTGTGTCAACCTGTTCTTTTTACGGTAATAGACAATATTAAGTCCAAGATTCTCATAAAGTTGTTTATACTCTGCTTTCATAGTGTGAACCTCCTGTGTGGTATTATATAATAAGCATACCGCAATTTGACAAAACATTAAACCTTGTGAAAACAGCGTAGTGATGTTTATACAAGTCATTTTATTTTTGAAAAAAGTAAAAAATCTATTGACATTTACTTTTTGATGTGGTATAATACTACACATTATGATAAAATTTTACAAATTAAAAGGAGAATTAATTTATGAAAATCAAGAAAATTTTAATATCTTTAATGGCACTTGTTATTGTAGCAAACCAGTTTACAGGCTGTGCAGACAGCGACCTTAACAACAATGTAATGAACAGTGAGGAAATTGTTATTACAGCTGAAAAAACAGTGTATGACAGAAAGGGCGAGTTATCCAAAATTGATTGGATAGCATTGCAGGAGAAAACATCAAACAGCAACATCAGAGAATATTTGGATAAATATTTTGACAACCACACCAATGTAAAAGGCATCAAATATGGAGCTTTCTACACCAACAAAGACAACAACCAAGAGGGCAACAACACACTGTTCACAGTCTTAGGCAACCAGTTTGTAGCAGATACCTTAGCAACAATCACCAACACATCAAATAAAGAAATAGCTCAATATTTAAACAAGGATTATGCAGACCTTGAGGAAAGTGATTATACATCGGCAATGTTTAACGGCTATTTTGAGTTGATACCCGACAGCACACCCAATTACTTCAATGGTGGAGCATCATTATCAAGAGCAGAGGCAATGGCATTAGTCATGAGGGCAGTGACACCAGTAGGAACACTTGAAACCAATACCACATTTGAACAGGCAGTAACAGGCACAGCATATGACCCCTACACACCTTATGCCTCACAAGAGGACACTAACTCTTATATCTCAACAGCAGACAGCAGTCTTAACAAAGACAATTATGCAGGAACAATGACACGAGCAGAGTACATCTATCTTGTAATGAATGAAATATATGGCACAGAGGCAGTATCAACAGCAGATGTAAGTAGTGTAAGTTTATCGGATTGTACCAACAATAGCAAGATAGCAGACACCCTCAAACTTACACCAACATCAAATCAATATCATTCAGCTTGTTTACAGTATGCCCTCCAGAACGCAGACAAGGGCGTACCAGATGAACTTTATCAATCCCTTGCAACAGCAAACACAAAAGACATAATCTCCTCAGAAACCCGTTGGGACGAGGCAATCACAAAAACAGAGGCAATAGAAATCCTGATAGCAACAATGCAGTCATATTACAATGACAATGGCTATCCCTACAACAATGCAGAGGGCGGAACAACAGCCTCATTAGAGTCCGATGCAAAGGCATTATGGGAAAAGCAGGATAAGAATGATATGTCATGTACAGAGGAGGAGTTTATAGAGGATTATGTAACAGCAGTAGGCAATGGCTCAATGACACCAGAGGAATTTGAGGAAAGCATTGAGGGAAGATACTCAATAGCATTTGCAGAAAAGCAGGCAGAGGAAGATAAGCAGATATACATTGATAGTTTATGGGAGTGCTATGGCGGAGATAAACTCACTTGTGATAAAGAAACATTTACAAAGGAATACAACGCATACAGAGAGGAAAAAGGCGACAGCTACAGTGAAGAAGCTTTTGCAACATATATAAAAGAAAAGTATGGCAAGCAGGAGACAGAGGAAACAACAGAGGCAACAACAGAGGAGACAGAGGCAACAGAGGAAACAGGCAGTAGTGTTGATAATGACGACAGTACACCAGATAGAAACAGCAGTAACAATGATAATAGTTCAACAGGAAACAGCAACAACAGTGGAAATAGTGGCAACAGTGGAAACAGTAGCAACGGCAACAACAGTAACAGTGGCAACAGTGGCAATACATCAAATAACAATGATACAGTTTATACGCCACCAGTAGAAACACCAGCACAGCAGGAACAAGTTTATACACCTCCTGTTGATAACACACCAGCACAGCAGGAAACAGTATACACACCACCAGTAGAACAGACACAACAAGAACCAGTTTATACTCCACCAGTTGATAATGGTGGCTCATCAGATGGTGGAGATGACTTATCAGCATTTGGACAAGGCGGATGGGACCAAAGCATAGACGATGCAATAAATAATGCTTACAATTAAAGTTGATTAATACAGGAGGTAAAGGTTTATGAAAAATAAGAAATTAAAGAATATGCTTGTAGCTACAACAGCATTAGCACTGTTAACAACAAGCATACCCATGAATTTACCGGTAAATTTTATAACAGCATCAGCTACAGATGAAAATGGCTTCGGTGGTGGTAGTACAATAGGTACTGGTCCTGCTACTCATGTAAGCGACGATGCACTTAATGATGAAAATTTAGGGCTTAGAATATCATTAGTAACACTCAGAGAAAATGGTGAACGTGAAGTAGTTCAAAATATGGCAGGAACTTATTATTTTGACATTTGGGCTAGTAATTATGTTCCAGCTTACACAGCTACAAATGATTTAGGTGAGGTTACAGCGGTTTTGACAAACAGTGAAAGCAGATATAATATACCAGCAACACCTGAAAATATCACTAAGACAAGTGCATTAAAATTTGATAATGCAATGAATGATTTTATATCAAAGCAGGGTGGTACACCTGGGGTAAATCTTAATAGCTTATTGGTGCCTGGTAAAAGTACACAAGGGAATTTTATATACACTGAATATGGTAATAGCTTTAGTGTCTCAGGTGTAAATTTTTATAATTGGTTTATGGGGACAGGTGGAACAATTAACGGAGAGAATAAGTCTGTTTACAGCATTGTAATGCAATATCTTTATGCAAATATGCTACAGAACTTAGACTTCGACAACACTTTTTTAGTAGTAGAGCCAGTATTAAGTCTTTGTAATCCAAATGGATCAGGTAAAACAGTTGGTTATACATATGTATCTTCTTGGTACGGTTATATCGAACATAGCATAAATATTGGAAATAATGCAGGTAGTGCAACTTCAGTACGTGCAAGATTATCAAAGGTAGGAAATAGCTTTAAATTAGCAAGAACAAATAGTTCAACAACTGAAGCTGAATTAAAGTTACAACCAGTGTTAGGTTTAAGCATACCTGAAAAGGTTAGCTTACCAGAGGGAACAAGTAATTTTACTTTTGGTGCAGGCGATTATCTTTATAATAGTGTTGGTTGGGGCATACAAGCCTATTGGCTTAAAGACGGTATAGATAACCCAACAGGTGACCCCATAGACACTTATGACATAGACAATGACCCTACAAATCCAAATAAGCCAGAGACACCAAAGACAATACCTGACCCAGACAATCCAGACACACCAATCTATGATAGCACAGGTGAAAAGACAATCATTAAAACCTATGTGGACTTATACACAGATGCAGACAACAACAGTTATTATACAAAGGCAATAGACCAAGGCACATACATCGAACACAACACATCAAGCCAAGTAGTCATAACAGATGAAAGTGACCAGAACGGTGGCTATGAGATAGTAGCATGGTATACATCACAGACAGACACCACAGATACCGATACATACAATTCAGATAGTTTACACGGCACAGATATGTTACAAACAACAGACCACACCGACCAATTACATCAATCAATAGGCAAGGAGCAGTTTACTTTAGACGGCTACACATCAATCACAGGAATATCCGACACAGGAAGTAAGAGTTATACATATATAGATAATGGTACACCAAACAGTTTATCAAGCAATTCACCACAGTACACTAAAACAGATAACATACAAGAGCCAATTGAAAAGGACGACACAAACAGTTATAATTCAGATGAATATATTGACTTAGGCACAGATAACACAATAGTGCTTTTATACATAAGAGAGCATAACTGGATAAACACAGAAACGTTTACAGGTGGAGGGCATGGCACAGGCACAGGAAGTTCAGGCGGAGGCAATGGCTCAGGTACAGGCACAGGTAGTGGCGGTACACCTGAACAAGGTGAATTAAAGATAGTAAAGGCATATGGCATAGTAAATCCTGATACCTATGAAATAACAAATGACAAGGACACAGCAACCATAGAGAATGTCACAAGAAATGTACACATAACCTCAGAGCCAAATTACAGATTAGCGGAATATGTTTATAGTACAAGAGGAAACGAGCAGGGCAATTGGCAAGATGTAACAGCATCATCATGGGGAACATTAACCAACACTGAACAAGATGATACAGTATTCTATATGAAAGGCTTTATAGATGGATTTAGTGAACCTTATGGCTCATCAATCTACTCATCAAAATATGCATGGACAGACACAGAGCAACCAGTAGGCAGTTTATCTTCAACATATAATTCAGACTTAACATATCCTGGAACATACGGCACAGGGCGATTAAGTGGCAACACATTAACCAATTATAACAGTACAATCTATTTTGATATGGACGACCCAGACAATACAGATACCACAGATGATGTATTATACATATTATTCCTGAAAGAAGATGAGGTAGAATACAGTGCTGATAATTTTGTAATACCAGAGTCGTTTATCACAAGGCACAATGATTTTGCGACGAACAATATAACAGTAACAGGCAACCTCACAGGTGAAACAACATCATATTTATTTGCAAAGCATAAGTTTAAATATAGTTTACCGTTAGTCACAGGCTTCTCCGAGTCAGACGGTGACGGCATAACAGCATGGACAGACCCATACATCATAGCATCAATATCTCAAACAAACACAGCAACAACCAATGGGCTTATATCCAAATGGAGTAAAACGGAGTTAATCACCTACAATCCCACAGATGATACAATAGATAAAAGAACAAGTACAGACAATAGTTATGAATTAGCAGTGCAGAAAGAGCAGACAACACCAAGCATATTATCATTTACAAATGCGAATTATTCATATACAGCATATAGAAAAGATGATAAGCCAACATTAGCACAATGGAAATTGGAGCAACTTGATAGTTTATCAGCAGACCCAACATATTCAATGGATACAACTGGAGCAAGTTTATCCCTATGGATACAAGGAGCAGAGGCATTTGAGACAATAGATTCATGGAACACAGATATATGCAATTACAGTAATAATTTAGTAGGCAACAGACAATCAAATGACACTACAAGCAATTTTAGTTTACCATTGCATTTCACTGATACAAAGGCAACAGGTGACGGATTGGACTTGCAGAACATACCCCTGATTGACACAGACACTACAGTAAACGGCAACAACATCATAAGAAAAGCAACAGCAACAATCAGTGGCACAAGCACAGACATACAATTAAAATCAGAATATATCAGTTTATTTGATGTAGATGTGACACAGCAGGTAGATTATCAGATACACTATGGTTCATCTAAAGGCAGTAGTTATGCTGACGACACAAAGAATGTAACAAATGGAACAGGCACAGGCATTCAATCAGGTGGAGTGCAGGTAATGAAAAAGGACAACACAATAGTTGATAAATATGGTCAAAAACATACTATATTTATTTCAAGAAAAAAGAAGAATATGCTACACAAGAGGAAGAGGTAAGATACCTCTTATTTTTTTGACTTTCTTTTTAGTTATTATGCACTAATGATGTATTAAAGCATATACATTTGTTTATGTATACGAGTTTTTTCGTTTTAAGCAGTTGGAAGATTCTTCAAACAGTATTTTTATATCACTACTTTAGTTAGTATGTTACCTACTTTCGTTATAATCTTACCTACTTCTGTTTTTGTGGGGGATTTTTGAAAAAAATAGTCACCTACGTGTATATGCACTTGCTAATATACAAGCATGAGCATTTAATAAATGGCTTAGAAAAAATTTTAAAGGAGCAGGAATTATGTATAACAGTAACATGGAATTTAAGAAAAGGAGGTTTATAGAAATCTGTAACAACAACTTTGGTATAGGTTCAATACATATTGAGTTGAATGTTAATTGCATGGCACTTATTCCAAGTATTGAGGATATGCATTATGAGGTTGAAAAATTCATTAGAAAGATAAAAGTGCATTATAGTGACTTTATGTACATTGCGACAATTACAAAGTTGGGAGCAGGCAATTTTAGATGCAATATGCTTTGTAACCCTGACATTAGCGAAAATGATTTGAATTTATGGAATAATGGAAATGCTCACAAGGATAAAATAAATTCATTTGATGTGCTTGATGAGTTTATTGAAGTGCTTGTATCAGGTATGCAAAGCAACAGCTATATGCGTTCAAAAAATTTAAGAATCATAAAGGAGATGTATTGAAATGCTGAAAGCAGAGTTGAAAGATTTAATGAAATTGACAATAGGGCGTAATCACACAGGCATTAAGGATAGTACAGTGCCTGTTGTTTACAGGAATCCTAATAAGAAAAAGTGTAAGTCTGGCAGTGGCAAAAGTAAGTATGAGACATCAAATTATAACAAGCGTATGCGTACAAGAAGAAGTGAAATCAGGCAGATTTGTTACAACAACTTTCAGATTGGGAAAATGTCATCTATAACATTGACGTTTGACCCGAATATTGATGAAATTAATACAACTGATTTAGACTCAACACATAAAGAATTTGATAAGTTTATTAAGCGTATGAATCATTATTTTGATGATTTTATCTACATTGCGACATTCTCAAGACAATGTAACGGCAATTGGCATTATCATATGATTTGCAATATTGATGATACTATTTCTGAACAGGAGATACAGAAGATATGGAGCATGGGCATGATAAAAAAGAAAATTATTGATGATGAAAAATACTTCAAAAATGGTATGAACTATCTTATTAAAAATTTAGATAGCATAAGAGATGAACTGAAAGGGAGAAGTGGCTATAAGCGTTCAAGAAATGCTATGACGGACATAGTAATTGACCTTGACAAAGCGGACGAACAGACAGCAGATGAACTTTGTGAAAAGATTATGCAGAGTCAAAAAGTATGGATAACTTATCAGACAGAAAAAAGCATTGGTATAATGAAAAGGTACATAGATGAATATACAGGTGAAATGTCTGAATTTGTTGACTTTGACAGGGAGTTATCAGATGAGCTTAAAAATAAAGGCTATGAAAGCCTCATGATAAAGTCAACATCATATTCGATTGATTACAGGTTTATTGAACTACTACCACCACTGAAAATAGCAGTCTGTAAGAAACAGGCTACACCAAAAATAGAGTAATACTACCACATATAAGACATTATGTGTATATACAACAAATCTCCACCACTCACACTGTACCTCAGATGAGAGGGAGATATAAATAAAGAAAATAAATCATATTATGGACAAGGCATTCATAATATTGAATGAAAGAAATTTATTATAAACAAAGGAGACTAAAATGAAAAATACATATACATTTGTGAACACACAGACCACCAAGGAACAGCTTATTAAGTTTACCAAGGAGCTTGAAAAAATAATAGCTGTCGCATTTGAACGACAGGTAGATATTAATAATACAACAGATAAAATCCCTGAAAAAGTATAATTATAAAAATTCACAAAGCGTTAACAAAATTATAATTGATAAGCGTTATAATATTTAATTCAAAGGGGGAATGATATTTGTGAATAATGTAGTTGCATATTGTCGAGTATCTACTAATAAAGAAGACCAGCTTAACTCATTTGAGGCACAAAAGAGCTTTTTTACTGAATATGCCCGACACAATAATTATAATCTTGTACATATTTATGCAGATGAGGGCATAACAGGTACATCAAGGAAAAAAAGAGAAGAATTTAACAAAATGATGGACGACAGTAAAAAAGGTGTATTTGAATGTGTGCTTGTAAAAGATGTATCAAGGCTTGCACGTAACACTGTTGATTTTTTGCAGAGCATACGCCAGTTGAAAGCACTTGATATTAATGTTAAGTTTATCACTGCAAATATGGACATAATTGAAAGTAATGAGTTTATGTTGACCATGTTTGCAGCGTTGGCACAGGAAGAATCAGCCAATATGTCCAAGCGTGTGAAATTTGGTAAGAGTATCAATGCAGAAAAGGGCAAAGTACCTAATCTTTGCTTTGGCTACATCAAGATTAAAGGCGACTACTTTAATTTAAAGATAAATGAAGCAGAGGCGGAAATTGTAAAAGAAATTTTCGATTTATACGTCAATAAAGGTTATGGCACTCACAAGATTGCAAAGACACTTAATAGTCGTGGACTTACAAGTTTAAGAGGTGTTCCGTGGTCTGTAACGGCAGTAAGCAGGATATTGAAAAATAAGATATATGCAGGGTATGTCATCAATGGTAAGACAGAAGTTAAAGATTTTATTGAAAAAACACGTATCATTAAAGATGAATCACAGTGGTTTGAAGTTGAAAAGCCTGATTTGAGGATAATACCTCTTGAATTATGGAAAAAGGCACAGAATGTCAATATGTGCAGTAACAGCGGACTGCATACAACATTACATAAAAAGCGTAGCAATAAGCATTTATTCAGTACAATTATTACTTGCCCTGTATGTGGCTACTCATTCAGACGAATACAGAATAAGCGAAAAGACCATATCAGAACATATTGGGCTTGCAGTGGGCGTAATCATCATGGTGCGGACTTCTGTAATAATTTGACTACTATCCCTGAAAATGAACTTATAGAAAATATTAATAGCTACCTTTATTCAATTATAGAGGACAAGCATAAGTCTATAGGCAATATAATTGAATTTTATAAGCAGAAGCAAGGGACAAGCCCTGAAATTGCACTCACTTCACAGCTTGAAAGGCTTGCAGGTAAAAAGAAAAAGCAGATGGAAATGTTTGAGGCAGATATTATTACCCTTGATGAACTAAAAGTAAAGACAGCAGAGATAGACCAACAGATAGCACAGATAAAGTTTGAACTTGGTGGCATTACATCAATGAAAGATATTGAAAAGCGTTCACGACAATTATATAAAGAATTATCAAAAAATTTTGAAATGTACTCTTCGGTTGCAAATATGACAAATGCTGAATTAAAGAATTTGATAAAAAGTATTACAGCAGATGAAAATGGAAATGTACATATAGAATTGAATTATTGGTAAAATACAGTAACGGCATTTGATTTTGTTTCATATGCCGTTATTTTTGTTATATGTATTGATTTTCAATAGCATTTATGGTATAATAAAAGCAATGGAATTAATATTGAACGGAGGCGGTTACTATGACAGAGCGTAAGAAAATACCAATAGGCATAGAGGATTTTGCAGAGATAATCAACAGAAATTGCTATTTTGTTGATAAGACACTTATGATTAGGGATATACTTGACAGCGGTGCAAAGGTAACACTGTTTACACGTCCGAGAAGATTTGGTAAGACATTGAATATGAGTATGTTGCAGAGGTTCTTTGAAAAGACAGACAATGACAACTCATATCTTTTTAAGGGATTGAACATTATGGGAGCAGGAGAGCAGTATCTCTCGCATATGGGACAGTACCCAGTTATCAACATATCACTTAAAGGCATGAAACAACCTGATTTTGAAACAACTTATGCAACCTACAAGGATATTATAAAAGATGAATTTTCAAGACATAAAGCAATAGTTTATCAGTCAAATGTATTGGACAATGAGGAAATGGCAAGATACACATCTTTTTTAGATATTGATGCAGAGTACTCAGAATATAATAAAGCAATTGGATTTTTGGCAAAGTGTCTTTGTAAAGCATATAACAAAAATGTGATTATCCTGATAGATGAGTATGACGTACCACTTGAAAACTCCTATTTTAGAGGATTTTATGATAAAATGATAGACCTGCTTCGTTCAGTTTTTGAGAGTGCATTGAAGACAAATCCATCACTTGAATTTGCGGTGCTTACAGGGTGCTTGCGTATATCCAAAGAGAGCATATTCACAGGACTTAACAATCTTAAAGTTTATAGTATACGCAGTGAGCAGTTTGGTGAATATTTTGGATTTACACAGGATGAGGTTGCTATGCTTGCGAAATATTACAATGTAGAAGAAAAGCTACCCGTAATTAAGGAGTGGTACGACGGATATTTATTTGGAGCAACTGAAATTTACAATCCGTGGAGTGTTTTAAACTACATTCTGTCAATATCAGTGTGCATAAATGCAATTCAAGAGCCGTACTGGAGCAATACCAGCTCCAACAGTATTATTTATAAGCTCGTAAGAGAATCAAGCGAGGAAACTCGTGGAATGGTTGAAGAGCTTATGAATGGTGGAAGTGTTACAGTATCAGTATATGAAGATACTGTTTATGCAGACATTGATGTAAACAGTGACCATATATGGAGCTTTTTATTGTTTACAGGCTATCTGAAACAAATTAATGCTGAACTCCGTGACGATATGATATATCTTACTTTGGTGATACCTAACATTGAAGTTAAAAGTATATATAGGCGTACAATAATGCAGTGGTTTAAGGAAAAGACAGTTATAAACTCACGGGAAGAATTGTTTAATGCTCTTATAGCAGAGGACATTGAAGTAATTGAAGATACAATATGTGACTGGCTTGATGAAACAATCAGTTTCCATGATGAACAGGAAAATTATTACCATGGCTTTTTAACAGGTTTGCTCTCAGGGTTTAAGGGATATACATTGAAGTCAAACCGTGAAAGTGGTGACGGCAGACCTGATTTAATGTTGTTGGAGCGTAGAAAACATAAACTTGCGGTTATTATTGAAATAAAGGCAACAAAAGAGTTTACCAAACTTGAATATTGGTGTGACGAGGCATTGAGACAAATTGAAGATAATCGCTATGAAACAGAACTCATTAACGATGGCTATCAGAGCATTATAAAATATGGCATTGCTTTCTGTAAAAAGTCATGCATGGTTAAAAAAAGATAACAGGCATATATGATGATATGACCTACATTTGTAACTTCTCTTTTTGAGTACCGTACATAAAGATGTAAGTGAACGTCTTAAAAAAGAGAATCCGGCACTTTATGCACAGGTTAAGGATATACTCGAAATAAACAAACAGGAACGTCATATCCGTGGTGGTATGGCTACCAAACTAAAATACGAAAAGATTGCAGAAAATAAAGTAAAATATAAATACTGATAAAAAAGGACTGTCCGGTGTGGCAGTCCTTTTAATCTATATGAAAAACAGTATCCTGATTTATGCCCTCAGTTCCGAAGCAATTCACGGGCATAAATCAGCCACTCCAGAACGGCATCTATCAGAAATCTCTGCTTATCTTATTCTATGCAGAATATCTTAAAATGCAACAAGGAAATTTATTACATTCTCACTTTACTATCACAATTGTAACGTCTCTGTAACTGAATGGAATATTTTCGTAAACAAAACGGTACTTTTCTGTTATTGCAATTTTATCCCATATGTATTATAATATAATCATAACAGGATTAAACATAATCAATAAAAAAATTCCACTGCATCACACAATGCAGTTCCTTACACACACCTATATAAAGAAAACTGTCAGCTTTAAAACCGACAGTTTTCTTTATTATAAATGACAAGGATAAAAACACAACGTGTACATACACAGAGCCGGTAGGTAGTCCGGACGCATTTCTTTAAATGTAAGTAACCTTCCTCCTTAGGTCGTCCGTTTCTTGTCTTGATATTATTTAAAGGAGGGCGTTTCTATGAGTATAACTCAGGGAACATTCACGGTTTTTTTTGACGGTCAGTTCTGGACAGGCATTTTTGAAATCGTAACCGGTAATAATCTGACCGTCTGTAAAGTTACATTCGGTGCAGAACCTTTACCGGCAGAAATTTACGGTTTTATTCTTGACGATTACATCAGATTGAAATTCAGTCCGGAAATGAATGTCACTGTAAAAAAGACTTCCGGAAATCCGAAACGTATTCAACGTGAGGTCAGGAAACAGATGCAGAATATCGGAATCGGTACAAAATCGCAACAGGCTCTGAAATTACAACAGGAATCCATGAAAATTCAGCGTAATGATTTCCGGAAAGTAAATCGTGAAAATAAAAAACAACGTCAGTTTGAACTAAGACAGCAGAAGAAAAAATTGAAACATAAAGGTCACTGATTTGTTTTTCCTGCTCCGGAAATATTTTTCTGTGAGCAGGTTTTTCAGAAAGGAGTTAAGGAATTGAAAAATCTTACACAAATAAAAGGCATTGACGAATTACTGAAAAAACTTCCGGAAAATTATCATGGCTGGTATCATTTCGGTAATATTATAAGTCTTAACTATGGGAAAGAATTTGACTATGAAAAAGAGTTCGATTATGTGGACTGTATAGAAATGGTTCTTACAGACAACGAATATAAATACAAAATAAATGTCAGATTAATTGATTGTGTGGGTGAAATGAGTTTCGATATACTTAATGGTTTCTGGTCGGGACTTACAATAGAATATCATGAATCTTATGATTACAGGCATTATGAATTTACAAGTTTTGAACAGGATATTTATTTTGATGTATGGTGCAGGGATATTTCTGTAAAGCTGATTGAGGAGTGAAAATATTAATGGAACAGATATATCATGTGGGAAATTGTCCGGTATGCAGAAGTTACGGAAGAATGGAAATTATTTATAATTTTCCGTCAGGGAAATGTTCAGTCATATGCGAAGAATGTGAACTGGAATTTGATACGGTAAGCGACTACATTAATAATAGAAACGGTCACAGAATATTTTTGAAATCAGGCGAAAAAGCAATTGCAAGAACAGCGTTTCCGAAAGAAATAAAAAATTCTGAATGGTACGGTTTAGTAACAGAAAAATTCTGAATAGCTGATTGAGGAGGTAATATAATGACTGATAGTTTAAAAAGAAAAGTTTTCAATATAATCAGACAAAGAAATTTATGTAGTTATATGAATGATACAAAATGGGAAGAATTAAGATATTCCATGTATTATGATATGCCTTTTCCACCGCCGTATGATATAAAATATATTGATATTGACCATTCAACAGGTTATGACATAAACAAAGATATGTATTGTGAAGGTGATTGGTATGAACCTTTTTTACTGTACGATTATTCATTAATTGAATGGATAAAAATAAAACCAGTAATTCTTAAACATCGTGGAGCTTTAATATCTCCTGAAGTTATTGACGCAACCAAAGAATTAATAAATATTCTTGAAAAATATAATATTCCATACGAAAAAGAAAATAATATCTTTACAATATATG
>CAMWUB010000015.1 GCA_947177345.1 uncultured Ruminococcus sp.
GCGTTAATGCCCCATGTGTTTATGATAACATATTCCGGATAAAATGTCAATATTTTACTGAAAAATTTTCTTGACAAAAAGTTTCAACTATGTTATAATATTTTTAGTCATTATGTTCTTACAGGAATTTTTCTTTTGTATATTTGTATATATATAGTATATCTTTATATTTTTTGTTCTTATATTACTTTGTTGTCAAAAATGCATAAACTATATAACATATTATTGGATAAGATGACGATTTTCACAAAAAGCTATTGACTTTTCCAAAAACCAGTGATATAATATATCTATCGAAGCAAGTTAGAGGTTTCGATAAGTGAAACGGATTAGAAATCATTTACATATTATCTGATTTATTTAGGCTTCTGACTGATTTTTAAGGTGTCAGATTTCGTGAAAAAGTGGTATTATATAAACATAGAGTTGATATAAATATTGTTTTTTTTGTGATATGTAATAGTTTACATAATCTGTTATTATAAGATATTCTAAAAGCAAAAAAACATTCAATAACTGGTACTTTTCATAATTTAATGTTATTTATAACTTTATTTCATATTTTTATAGGTTATTTGTAACTTATTTTATATTCAGGTACAGTTTTTTAATATTTTTTTGCTTTTATTAGCGTTTACGGATATATTTCAATATTTAAGAAAGGCAGATGAAATTTTATGATTTTAAAGAAATCCAGACTTTTAAGTATTGTTACGTGTATTATTACTGTTTTATCGGTTCTTTCTTTGATGATTCCGAAAGGTACATATGCAAACAGTGACAAATCTATGACCCTTGTATGTGTCAGTGGTGATACCATTCTTTCCGGCATGGACTGGAAAATTTACAGGGTCGGTCAGAGAAGTGCAGATGGTCAGCGGTTCGTACAGAATGAAGATTTTTCAGGAACTCAGATAAATCTTCGTCGAATCACTGCGGACAGCATCAATAAGGCTGCACAGTCATATCAGAGTTATGCAGTAGCTGCAAAAATTCCGCCGATTCAGGAGGGCTTCACAAATGAACAGGGTGAAGTACAATTCACCGGACTGAGTGCAGGTCTTTACCTCATATGCGGAAAAACTCTTCAGGTAGGTTCAAATTATTACGTACCTAATGCAACTCTTATTGAAGTAAGGGAAGAAGATACAGATGTAAAATATGACGCTTATCCGAAGTTTGAATATCAGGTTATGAACGGTCAGCCGAGAGCTCACACTGTATACAAGGAGTGGGAGGGCGATGATGAACATCTTGATATGCGTCCCGACCATGTAGAAGTTGAAATCTATAAAGATGAAGTTCTTTATGAAACAGTTACTCTTAGTGCCGCAAATAACTGGCGTTACAGATGGGTTGACAGTACAGGTGCGTCAAGCTGGCTTGTAATGGAAAAGGATATTCCGGAATGTTATCAGATGATTATTGATTATGATAATAACTATCGTATTCAAAACTCATATGACGAAACTTTCACAACAACGACTACTACAACACAGGCTATTACAACAACAACTACAACTACAAGAAGACCTGTTACAACTACTACCACGACTACTACAAGAAGAACAGTTACAACAACAACTACTACTTTACGTACTTCAATTTCATTAGGTCAGGCGAGTACAACAGCATTTACTACAACTACTTTCCCGTTAGGTAACTTAACCGTTACAAGAACACGTACTACTACAGCTACTTTCCCAGTAATGAACGGTTCTGTTACAAGACCTACTACTACAACAACTACTGAATCCGGTACTGTTACAACTGATACCGTACAGAGCGAAATAGTTACGGAAACTACTTCCGGTGAAACTGTTACAACTACTGTAACAGACAGCAATACTACTACAACACAGACAGCAAGCGGTTCGGAAACTGTTACTACAACTCAGACCACAAGTGGTACTGAAACCGCTACTACAACAACTACCGAGGAAGAGGAAGAAACTCCGGCTACTACCAGGAAAACTACCAGTGCTTCCATAGGAAAAGTAAGCAACAGCGGTGGTGGCAGTAGCAGTAACAGCGTGAAACTTCCGCAGACAGGTCAGTTATGGTGGCCAGTAGTTCCGCTTTCGATAGGTGGTATACTGTTCATTTCAGCCGGATTGGTTATGAAATCGAAAAGAAAATCAGATGATTAATTTTCCTGAAAAAAGGAGTTTAGATTTATGACTGACAAGGAACTTCATAAGCTGAAGCGTTCAGAGCTTCTGGATTTACTCTATTATATCCGTAAGGAACTCGATAAGCTTCAGGAGGAAAATGAAAGTCTTAAGAAACAGCTTGAAAACAATTCTCATAATCGTGAACTGCTTGAAAAAATTTTCAATGCTGTATGTCCGGAAAATACAAAGGAGTCCGGAACATCATGAGTAGCAAAATTAATCTTACTATGGAAAATATGCCTACTACTGAACAGTTTGAAGAAGAATTAAGACAGTTGAAATATCGTAAGGATTTCGCCAAAGTACTGAGAAGTACAGTATCATCTTTACTGGTAGTGGCGGCTATAGCGGTATTGGTTGCGATGCTTCTGTTACCTGTTCTCAGGGTTACGGGTTCAAGTATGACCCCTACTCTTAAGAACGACGAGTTAGTAATATGTTCCAAAAGGAGCGATTTCAGGTCAGGGGATATTGTAGCATTCTACTATAATAACAAGATTCTTCTTAAAAGAGTAATCGGAACAGCAGGCGACATCATAGACATAAAAGAAGACGGTACTGTATACGTCAACGGTGAAGAACTAAATGAGCCTTATATCAATGAAAAGGCGTTAGGAACGTGTGATATAAATTTACCGTATCAGGTACCGGATAACAGAATTTTCGTAATGGGTGACCACAGGTCAGTATCTATCGACAGCCGTTCATTGAGTGTAGGCTGTATAGCTGATGAATATGTTATCGGCAGGGTTGTTTTGAGACTATGGCCATTTGAAACTATTAAACGGATATAATTTTTTTAATGATAAAAAATTTCAGAGGAGGGAGCTTCGTTGAAGAGATTTCAGACAATAATTCAGAAATATATTACGAATCATCAGAAACATAAAAAATATCTTGCGGGTGTGCTTGCTCTGTCCGTATTGGTTTCATTTGGTGTTTCAGCAGGGCTTATAATGCCAGCTATCAGTATGACTGATGAGGACACAAATCAAAGTGTATCTTATGAAGCTGTTCCACTTGCAAATGAAAGTGGCGGTATTCAGTATCAGTATTTAGAACGTGCTTATTCTGTTAGTGAAGTAAGCGGAAACGGTATAGATTTTGGCGATAAGATTACAAATGTAAGTGTAGGTGCTCCGACAAATATTACTGAAGATGATGAAGCAGATATTAAAGTATATTTAGACTATAAATTTACATCAGAAGATGATGTAAAAAATAAAATTACTAAAGAAAACCCTTACATATATTATCATATAACAGATAGTGATATAAAAATTCCGCAAGGTGGTTTTTTTGGTGAGGCTTGTAAGGTATTTGATGGTAGTACACTTGCAGGTTACTACTCTATCTCTGAAAGTGGAGATATTGTTATAAAATTCATTAATGATTATATTGACAAAAAAATTGCAACAACCGGTACACTTACAGGTACTCTTAATTTCAAGGGTAGTGTAAAGCGTGATAAAACCGAAAGCGGTGACAAGCACATTACAATAGGTGGAAAAGATGCAACTGTTGATTTTGAAGACCGTCCGGTTAATCTGAATAAAGATTCACAAGTAAGAGTTGAGAATAGTAAAAACTATATTGACTGGTCTATCACAATGACAACGCCTAGGGGCTATACAGCGGTGCAAAATGGCGATACCCTTACAGATATATTGACAGATTTAACAGATAATAAAACTGTGAATATCAGTAATGTTAGTGTAAAGTATGATGATGGTAGCGATGTTGCTTGTACAGTTAATAACGGTGTTATTACTTTTAATGAAAATATACCACCTGAAACAACAATTACGATTACTTATACTACTGAAGATGCACAGCAAGGTCATGAATATAACAATACAGCTGATTTGGACTTAAAAACATCTGATAAGAAACCTCATACCGAAAAAAAGGTTAATGTTGACAAACAGACACAGAATATATCTAAGTCTGCAAAAGCTGATTATGATGTTAAGGGAAATGGCGTACCAAACGGCGAAATTATTTACAATATTGAAGTTGAAGATTCTTATGGTCAGTCTTTAAAAGACTTTAATATTTATGATATTGCATTCCTCGATAGTAACGGAATAGATGCTATAATGGAAGAAAAGACAAACGAATGGGGAGGAAAATATGAGGAATGGACATATGGAGAAAATAACCCATATAAATATAGGTCTGTATCATCTAATAAAGGTCTTCCGGTTTTAGAAAAAGATGATATTATTGTTAAGGATTCTTATGGTAATAATGTTAATTTCACATTAAATAACGGCTATATAACAGTAAATGATGATGTCGGAAAAGTATTCATAGAATACAGATTACCTGAAGATATTGTGTGGTCTATTAGTAATGAATATGGTCATGATGTTGGTAATGGCAATGTTAATTATGCTGCTATAAAACCAAAAGATAACCCTGACACTCCTAAGAATGAAAATTCAGGTAAAATAGAATATAATAAAACTCCTTATTCTATTAGTAAATCGGGAACTCCAAACTATGATTCGGAGGCGTTCAGGTGGAATATCACAGTAACGGCAACAGGTCTCGCTGATGGTCTGAAAGGTGCTACAATTACAGATGATTTATTTGTAGGAATTGACCCTGAAAAAATAACTATAGTAGGGGACAGATATGGTACTAAATTGTACATTACTGATTTTACTGTCGAAAATGGTGTACTGACTATCAATCAGGCTACTGAATCCGGCGTAGATTATGTAATAACTTATGATGTTCCTTTGACTGATGAACAGAAATCTAAGGCAGAAAACGGCGAAACAGTTACTCAATCCAACAGTGCCACAATTAATAAAGATAAGTTTGGTGAAAAAGGAACAGGTGAACAAAGCTGTGATTACTCCAACCGTGAAAATATGAACAAGGTATTAGAGGAAATCGAAAACAAATCGGTAGAAGAAATTATTGACCCAGAAAATGCAAAAAAAGAATTTAAATGGCATATTGATATTACTACAGATAAAGGATTTTACAATGATACAGGAGATAAGGTACTTGTAGATATAATGTCTGTAGAAGAATATGATGAAAATGGTGTCCAAATTGAATCAACACAGGCTACACATACTATGACTGACGCCCAATTTAATAATATATTTATTCAGGTTAAGGAAAATGCAGACAATGGTTATTGGGGCGACGGAGATACAAAGACTCTTGTAAAAGATACTGATTATACTATAGAAAAAACTGACACAGGTTTCCAGATAGCATTTAATCAGTCTGTTGAAAACAAGTATAAATTTGCACATATTGTATATAGTACAATTGCTGATTACAGGGCAATTGCCGGTGAAAACGGATATGGTCATACAGTAGAGTTTGCAAATGATTCATCATTCGGAAAACTTGTAAGCCCTAAGGTAGAATACAAGGTTAAAAGCAAAGACCCTAAAAATGTTTCTTATAACGTAAGTGTAAAGAAAAAATGGAATGATAACGATAATTCCGCTGGCAAAAGACAGGAAGTAACTGTAAGTCTTATGCGAAGACCAAAGGATTCTGAAGACGAATGGGAAGAAGTTTCCTCAACAACAGTACCATTACCATATGGCAATAATCAGGAAAGTGAAAAAGTTACATTCCCTAATGGTCCGTTCCCTGATTCAGTTCAGAATGAAGATGGTACTTTAACAGAATATGAGTATATAGTTGTAGAAGAAACTAAAATTGACGGCTATAAAGAAAATCCGTCTGTCACTGTAGATGTTAAGGACAAAAACAATGGTACAATGGATTTTACAGTTACAAATGAACTGGAAGATTCTCTGGAAAAATTCGCCATTGACCAAGACGGTAATAAAATTACTAATATTACAGCCGAAGATTTAGAAAAGCTTGTCCCTACTTATGAGAAAGACGGCAAGAAATATTATGTTTTCAGATGGGAAGTTTCTTTCAATGCAGGAATGGTATTGACAGAAGAAGTTCCGAACGATTATATATTCTTTGCACCTGATGGCGTCAATTCTGGTAAGAGCAATATACTATATGATAGTAAGTATCTTCCTGAGACGTATGATGGTAGTGCATATTGGACAATGAATAGTTATGAAATAGCAGTGACTAATAATATTGTTCAGTTTAAGCCAAATGCTAACATCATTGGTGTAAGATACTATATAGCCGTACCCGCTGATGCTATTGACAATGAAATCTATTCAGATGCTGAACACAAAACTGTAAATGAAAATTATAGTTTCTCAGTTGATAATACCGTCAAGAGCGGTGATACAGAAGATACTGCTAAAATTAAAATTACAAACTCCAAAGGCGGACCACAGAAAGCTGATGTTATATCCAAAGGTATAAATGCTGATGCAGATACATGGGATGGCGAAAATTTTGAATTAAATTATCTTGAGTATTATCTTGATATAAACCCCGAAGCACTTAAACTGACGGACGGTAAAAGCGGTATTAATGTTGTAGATACTCTTAAAACAAAAGAATACATTTATAATTTCGGTAAAGATGATGCAGAATCTGCTACTGGTCAGAATCTTGTAGATGCTATTCTTCAGGAACTGAAAGTTATTGATGTTGCTACAGGCAGAGAGCTTTTAGAGAGTGAATACAATATAAGAGATATTTCAGATACAGTTACTGATGTTGATTTGTCAGACATTACAAAAGATAGTTCAAACAATGCTACTATGGATGTTATGTCAGGTGATATTGTAACATTGGAATTAGGAAACGTAACTGAAAGTGATTTAATGAATTTCCATATTTATATTAAAGATGAATCTAATAAAAATATTAATGAAAATGGTGATTCAGGTTTATTGGTTACAAATTATTTAAGATGGGAAGATGGAAAAGCATTTATAACAGTTACAGTTCCAAATGGTGCAAGTAAATTAGAGTTAAATGCATGGGGTAGTAATTTACAATATACTATAAGTGCAACCGCAAAGAGAACCCCCTCCGCATCAGAAATACATCTCACATTACCGGACGAAATGCACCTCAGAGTTGAATACAAATACATTATACTGACAAATGAAAATTCACCATCTTTAGGTAAAACAAATGAAAAAACTCATAAAAAAATAGTAGCAGGAGATGCACCTTCTCCAAATGACAAGATTACATTTTCAAATAGTGCTTCTCTCAAGACGGTAAATATCACTGACGAAGCAACAAAAGATAATGTTGAAATTAAGGTAAGTGATTCATTAGCTACAGTTACTCCTGATACACCACCGTCGATAAAGAAAGTTGACGTAAATGACTATTCTTTACAGCTTAATGCGAATTTCAAGTTTGCGAAGTATGTAGACGGAAAATGGCAGTTTGCTAAGGCACTTGATACCAATACAGATAATAACAGTGACAGAACAACAGTATCAGATTGGACAGATGGTGTTACTGGAAATTCTATTCCGACAGATGCTTGTGATGTTGAATTTACAGGAAGTCCGTTCAATATTGTCCTTGACAGTAATGTTTTATACAAAATGGTTGAAGTAACGCTACCTGAGGGTTACGAGGGAACAAATATAACGATTCCACCGGGTGAAACTTTTGAATCAGTATTGAAAAAGTATTTACAAGGTCAACTTACAAATGACAATAACGTTAAGAATTTCCTTGATAATTATGTTCATACTTATTACATTGTCAGCGGTAAGGTTGACAGTTATCCCGAAGGTGTTAATTCGTCTGATGTTATTCAGGCTGTAAAAGGTAGTACAGTAAACATAACAAACAATAAGCTTATAGATGTAAAATCCACTAAGAAATGGCCTAAAGATGTCAGCGGTGAAGTAGAAGTTGAATTGTTATGGTCTACTAAGAAAACAATAGACGGAAGTATACCGTCAGATGCAAAGCCTGTTGAAAAGACTGATGAATCAAATACACTTAACTTGTTTGGTGATAATGTTTCAGCAAAACAGACTTTGACAGATGAAAATCAATATGCTTACACATGGAGAAATCTGCCGAGTGGTAAAAATGGTGTACCTATTTACTACTACGTAAGAGAAAACAAGTATAAAATAGGAAATGATACCTATGAACTTGACCGTGAAAGTGGTGAGTATAAAAACGGAAGTACAGTCGGTCAGTACAGTCCTGTATATCAGGGAAATGGTAACAACAATCCGACGGACAACAATAAAACAGTTGAAATCAGTATAACCAATTCAAAAGGTCTTGAACTTGAAAAAAGGTGGCTCGATAGTAATGATAATGCTTTGAGTAATATACCGGCAGAGGCTGTAAAACTCCGACTTTATGGAACACTTGAAAACGGTGAATCAGAACAGATAGAATCAAAAGAGGAAGACAAATTATTTACATTAACAGCAAATGATAACTGGAAATTATCTGTTCCGGATAGTATATTAGGAAACAAAAAATATACTACTTTTACTGCCGAAGAAGTTTCCGTAAAACTTAAAGGTAAGTCTGAATTTGAAGAATTGGATTCTTTAGGCAAAACTTATACTATAAGTCCGTTTAAAGAATTGACTGGTACAACGGGTGTTGTAGGTGTTATCAATAAGGATAGTACACCTTCAAATGTAAGTGTATCTGTTGAGAAAAAATGGGCTGACGGAAATGATTCACATAACAGTGATACTGTTACTGTTAAATTGTTCCGTTCAACAAGTAGTGACGTAACTATAGACGAATTACAGACCATTAATAATAATGGTACAGTACAGGGCAAAATAATAACTGAAGAGAGTAGTGTACAGCTTTCAAATGCTAATAGCTGGAAGCATACATGGTCTGATTTAACCTACAGCGAAAATGGTGAGAATTATTATTACTATGTTCTGGAAACAAGTGGCAAGAACGGTTATACAGCGTCATATGAAAAAAATGGTAATGATTATGTTATAACCAACAGTCCGCCGACCGTTGACATTCAAGTTGAAAAGACATGGGCTGACGGAAATTCCGGAAGACCTGACAGCATAGACCTTAAATTACAGCGTAAGGAGTCAAACGGAACTTGGACAGACGTAACAGGTGTAACGCCAACTTTAGAGAAAAATGATGATAAATGGATTTACACATATAAAAATCTTCCTGAGTATCAGTATAAAATTGTTGAAGAAAATGTTCCGACAGGTTATACTGTTCAGTATGTCAAAGACGGAGAAGCTGATAATAGTGGTGTTATCAGACTTACAAATACAAAACTTTTGTCACTCACTCTGAAGAAAATATGGTCTGACAATGATGAGCATACAGGCGATAAGATCAGTATAAAGGTTCACCGCTCAACAAATGATAGTGACGCTAAAAACAATAATCTTCCGTTAGTTATGTCAATAAGCGGTCAGAAATCTATGCAGGCAAACTCAACACAGTTGTTAAGTGTAAACAGAACTGGTAATATTAAATGGTCATCTTCTGATTCAAGTGTAGTTGCGATTTCAGCACAAGGTGATACGATTTATGCAATGAAGAGGGCTTCAGCTGATGAAACTTCAAGTGCTACAATAGTTGCACGTAAGGCAGGTGCAGCGACTATCACCGCACAGTGTGGTAGCGAAATCGCAACGATTGAGATTACAGTTACTATAGCATCTACATCTTCTGAAACTACAACGACATCTACCACTACAAAGGCTACCACCACAACAACTACCAAATCAGAAGTTGTATCAACTACAACATCAAGTGAAGAAAGTAAAGAAGAACCTGAAACAAGTTCAACAACTACAACCACAGCTGGTGGCGTAAATAACAATAGTTTTACTTTAAATGGAAAAGATGACTCCAAAACAATAACATTAGACAGTTCTAAAAAGATTCAAAATATTAACGTTAGTTGTGAAATTCCAAATGACTATGTACAATTAATAGTTGGTGGAACATTAAATGGTAATTATGTATTTGGTGAGTATAAACAGGTTGAAAGCAATGTAGTTGTTTCAGCTGGTGATTGGAGCAATTGGTTTGCAGATACATTAAAATTATCATTAAATACTGATGGTGCAGTAGCAACAATTAATAGTGTTACTATTACTTATAGTGATGGAACAACTCAGACTTATGGAAATGTTGCTACACAGAACTTCTCACTCAAGCCTATATCCCTCGGAATGATTGGTTTAAAACATTCCGCTGCTGAAACATCTGTAATAGCTGGTCAACTTTCCGATTTTGATAGTAATGGCGTAGCAAATCTTATAATGGATTGTGATAGCGATACGCTTAATGGTCAAAAATGGATAGAAACTTATGAACTTCCGGCATACGACGAAAACGGCCACGAATACTACTACTGGGTAGAGGAAGTTAAAGTAGGTGGTTATACAACGAGCTATCAGTTTAGCGACAGCAATGGTAATACTAATTGTATACAAGGTGACGGAACAATAACAATCATAAACACCAAAGAAGAATCACCTTCCGTGACAATGCCTTCGACAGGTGGCACAGGTACAACATGGTATTATATAACGGGAATGGCATTAATGTTGATACCGATAGTTATACTTGCAAGAAGACGTAAAAAATTGACATAATCAGTAATCCACGGGGCTGTATGACAACCCAGCCCCACTAAAACAAATCCGAAAATATTTTTAAAGGAGAAAAAATTTATGAAACACTCTAAGAAATTTACAGCTATGATAGCTGCCCTCGCACTCACAGCATGTTCAATCGCCCCTATGTTCTCATTCGCAACAGGCGAAGATCCAGCACCAAAAACTGTTACAATCACTATGCAGGACCCATCAGCTGACGGTAATGTTGCTAATACTAAATCAACATTTACAGCTTTTAAAATTTTAGATGCATCTGTAAGCGGTACAGCTTATAACTACACTGTTAATGCAAAATACAGAGAAGTTCTTCAAGGAGCTTTAGATATTGCAGACCAGGAAGATGATGATGATAATAAAAAATTAGATGCAGCTATTCTTACAGCTATGGAAGCACTCACCAATGATACACTTCGTGGTGTAGCAGATACAATATATAGAGCTATTCTTAGTGGCAAAATTGCCGGTGATGCAACTGCTACAAATGGTGTATTCAGTGATGTGGCACAGGGTTATTATCTTATTGCTGAAACTGCACTTGGTGCAGATGATACAGAAGGTACAATGTCACTTGTTATGGTAGAAACTATGGGTGAAGATAGTTTAGAAATAACAACTAAGAAAGAAGGTCCTTCATTCCAGAAGAAACTTAAGGATATAAATGATTCTGTAGCAAACAGTGAAACTGATTGGCAGGATAGTGCGGACTATGATATTAATGATGAAGTACCTTTCCAGCTTAAAGCTACTTTACCGGATGATTACGATAAATATGAACATTATACGCTTGTGTTCCACGATGATTTAAACACGAATGATGGCGGAGAAGATGTATTTGATTTAGTTGAAGATTCGTTTGTAGTTTATGCCGATGTCAACGGTAATGGCGTATACGATGAAGGTGAAGAAATTGATGTTGAGCCCGTAGTTGAATCAAAAACTCATGACGATTTTGATTGCGATTTTGAAGTTACAATTCCTGACCTTAAGGATGAATCTTTGGCAGATATTGGTATTACAAAGACTACACCTATTTATGTTGAATATAAAGCAAAATTAAATGAGAATGCTGCTCTTGGTAAGCCTGGTAACTGGAATGATGCTTATCTTGAATATTCCAACAATCCTTATAACACTGGTGAGGGTGACGAAAATCCAAAGAGTAAAACTCCGGTAGATACTGTTGTAGTATTTACATATAAAACTGTAGTTGACAAGATTAACCCAGAAGGTGAAAGCTTATCAGGTGCTGAATTTAAACTTGAGAAGTATGACGCAGCAACAGATTCATGGGTAGAAAAAGCATTAGTAACATCTGATGAAGGTGATTCATTCTCATTCACTGGTCTTGATGACGGTGATTATAGATTGGAAGAAGTAACCGCACCTGCTGGTTATAAGAAGATAGACGGATATATTACATTCACTGTAACAGCTGAACATACTGAAAACGGCGATAAAGCAAATTTAGCGTTAACATCATTAACTGGTGATGTAACAGGCGGAGCTATTAATATTCAGAATTTGGTAGACGAAAGCAAACTGGAAGTTGATAATGATTTGTCTACTCTCGATGCTGATGTTATCAATACATCAGGTTCAAGACTTCCTTCAACCGGTGGTATCGGTACAACTATATTCTACCTCGGCGGTGGTGCTATGGTAGCAGTAGCAGGTGTATTCCTCATCACAAAGAAGAGAATGGGCAAACAGGAAAACTGATTGACAGCATAGCAAAAAATAAATTATAATTCAAATCTGCCGGTGGAGCAATCTACCGGCAGTATCTGCCGAAAAAGGGGGTCACGCAGGTGAGAAAAAAAAAATCAGGATTTGTTTCAACAATTATATTGATAATTATCTTACTTGTTGGACTTGCTATAATGTCGTATCCTACTATAAGTGATATGTGGAATACAAGAGAACAACGTAAAGCTATTGCGAATTATGAACACATAGTAATGCAGATAGATGAAAGTGAAACTGAAAGAATGATGCAGGAGGCACACGACTACAACGAACAGCTTGCAAAGTTGTATGCACCGCTTACGAATTATAAGGAAATATCGGGATATGACGATATACTTAATATTTCAGGTACTGGAATAATGGGATTTGTATCAATACCGTTTATAAAAGTCGAGTTGCCGATATATCACGGCACAAGCGAGGAAGTTCTGAACGTAGCCGCCGGACATCTTGAGGGAACATCATTTCCGGTAGGCGGAAGCGATACACATGCAGTAATATCGGCACACCGTGGCTTGCCGTCTGCTAAACTTTTCACCGACCTTGACCAGTTAGTTGTGGGAGATACTTTCACAATAAACGTATTAGGTGAAGTTTATACTTACGAAATCGAGGAAATACTGATAGTAAAGCCTACAGAAGTCGATAAACTGGCAATAATTCCGGACGGTGACTATGTAACACTTATGACCTGTACACCATATGGTATAAACTCGCACAGAATGTTATTGCGTTCGCACCGTATAGAGACAACCTACCACTATAACGCAAAAGTAGTAGCTGATGCATCACAGGTAGACCCATTATTAGCCGTACCGGTTATATCGTTGCCGCTGTCTATTATACACATATCCGAGCCCACGAGACGTAGAGGGAGGTGGGATGGCGGGGGCGGGGTGAAAA
>CAMWUB010000016.1 GCA_947177345.1 uncultured Ruminococcus sp.
GTCGGCAGTATGTGCCTTTTCATGTGCGGAAAACAATTCTTCTGAACCTGATACAAACATTTCAGTTATTGATACTACAAATACCGCAGATACTACAGAACCGGTACAGAATAAGTATTCCGGAAACTCACATAAAACTGACTCCGCTTTCGCACAGGAAGCAGAAGTAAATAATACTATCTTCAGACTTAACGACGTTGTAAGAGTTCCTGCCCCTAACGTTGAAGGAAGTGACTTCATATATTTAAATGTAACTATAAAAAATAAAGTCGATTTGGAATATGAAATAAGTTCAATGAATAACTTTTTTATTGCACTTCCCGACGAAACAGAAGTTTCAATGGATATACGTGCCAAATTATACGCTATACAGAATTATCCCAGATGTATCGACGATAATATAACTATACCTGCTAACGGTGAATTTTCCGGATTTCTTGCCGGTGGTTTTCTTGTACCCTCCGGAACTGATTCATTGACAATAGGATTTTTCCCGACCCTCAACAATGCAAAAGATGCATCTAATGTAATACTCACTTCCGTATCAGGCGGAAACATATCCGACAGTGATTTAGTTATGAGATGATTTTAAAGTCCTGTTGTACCTTACGGCATGACAGGACTTTTTATGTATATTTTTATATTTTTAATCAATAACAGGCTTTTTTATATTTTTAAGTCCGGAAAAACATATAGCCAGTACCGCAATATATACTAATCCGCCTGCCATTACCGATAGGGCAAGTACGCTGAAATTACCTGCTCCGTGACGTTTCATTATCTCGCAGACAAGGTAAGCTGTTCCGGCACACATTCCGCCGGAATAGGCAATAACTAAAAAAGGCATTAATTTTAACTTTACTCCGGAATGTTTTATATAAATTCTTATCGAAACTATAAGTATCACTACATAACATATTGAAGTCGATACTGATGCACCGTCAACACCCATAAGCGATATAAATAACAGATTTCCGACAAATTTTATTACCGTTCCGAGAAGCATTATCTTCAATGGTACTGAGGCTTTTCCTATTGCCTGTAGCATACTGAAAAGCGGAAACGATATACATAAACAGATCATTCCCACCATAAGCAACCGGAGCGGATTTATACATATACTTACTTCGTCGGGTTGCTTAGGGAAAAGAAATCCGAGTATTTCCGGTGAAAGTACAGCTATTCCGAATGCTGTCGGTACTGCTATTATCGCCGATGTTATGAGTGCCTGCATAGTATTTCCGGAAAGTGATTTTATATCATGATTCGCCCACGATTCAGTTATACAAGGAAGCACACCCTTACCGAGCATGTTAGTCACCGACGGTACAAGATTGAACACTGTCAAAGCTATTCCGGCAAATGAACCATATATAAAATGTGGTATCTCGTCAGGTGCTATATTATCCGGAACTGCTCCTCTGCTCCCGAAGTACGTTATACAACCTATAACCGTCCACATATCTATAAGTGCCGTGAGATTCGTTACTACTGCACTTATTCCGGTGGGAACTGCATTTTTAAAAAGTTCCTTTGCAATCTCCTTACCGGTCATGACCGTTTTTTCCGTATCTTCCGGAACTCTTTTCCGGAAAATGTTAATCACTACAAAAAATACTACCGCTCCTACAGATGACAGCGTTACACCTAATATTCCGGCAGCGGCGGAAATCGCACGGGGGTCAGTATCAGGAAAATATTTTATTATTTCTTCCATGTTATCCGTGACGTACTTACACAAAAGCAATCCGGCAACTACTTTTATAATACCCTCTACTACCTGTGAAAAAGCTGTCGGATACATATTGCTCATGCCCTCATAGTAACCACGTTCCACCGACATTATACAGCCGAAAAATACCGCCGGTGCTATCATCGCTACGGATAATGCAGTTTCCGCACTTCCTGAAAAAAATTTAGCTATCAGAAGTGTGAATATACTTCCGGCAAGTCCTACCACTGAAAACATTATTAATGCGATATTCCGGACTTTTTTCACATTCGTATACATTCCCAGTGCTACACTCTGTGCGGTCATTCTCGCAACCGCCGCTGAAAGTCCGGTCACCGTAAGAGCGTATACCGGCATAAACAGACTATATGCACTACTGAAATAACTCATTCCGACACCACCAAGAAGATTAGTCAGCGGTATCTTGAATAACGCTCCTAATCCCTTTGCAACAACGGCGGAAATCATAAGTATCAACGAACCTTTGATAAAATTCTGCTTTTTCAAAAAATCACCCTTTACATTACAGTCGGTAAGAAAATTTATGAATCAATTTTCTTGTTTTCACAAAAATATATGTTGCAGAATCTGAAAATATGTGGTATAATATAAAATAAGCTTTATACGGCTTACAAAATCAAACAAATGAAACATACTGAAAGGCTGGTTTTAAAATGAACTATAAGTTTTCTGATAAAGTAACCAAACTTCAGGCATCTGCTATCAGAGAAATTCTCAAATTCACATCAGTACCAGGCGTTATATCTTTCGCAGCCGGTAATCCTGCTCCGGAGGCTTTTCCAACTGAAAGAGTCGCTGAAATCTCCGCTGACCTACTCGCCAATGACCCCATACTTGCTTTACAGTACAATATCACAGAGGGCTATACACCTCTGCGTGATTTCCTGAAAAGCTGGCTTGCGTCGAAAAATTGCTATAATCCGGACTTCGATGATGTCATTGTAACTTCCGGAGGTCAGCAGGCTAATGAACTTTCCTGTAAAGTGCTTCTCAATGAGGGCGATACACTTCTTTGTGAGTCTCCGTGCTTTATAGGTTCGCTGAACGCTTTCCGCTCCTATAACGTAAATCTTTGCGGTATAGAAATGGAAGACGACGGTATAAATCTCGAAAAACTTGAAAACGCCGTCAGAACTCAGAAAAACGTAAAAATGCTTTATGTTATTCCGAATTTCCAGAACCCTACCGGAAGAACAATGTCACTTGAAAAACGTAAGGCTATATATGATATGGCTTGCAAGCACGATTTTATCATACTCGAAGATGACCCATACGGTGAGTTACGTTTTGCCGGTGAGAATATCCCGACTATAAAAAGCCTCGATACTGAGGGACGTGTTATTTATTCAAGCACGTTCTCTAAGATTCTGTCTTCCGGTTTCAGAACAGGTTTCGTTTCTGCACCGGCGGAAATTATTCAGAAAATAGTTGTATGTAAACAGGTCTCTGACGTACATTCAAATATATGGGCTCAGGTAGTCGCACACAGATTCATGACCACCACAGACCTCGACAAACATTTTGCGAATCTCCGTGAGATTTACCGCAAAAAATGTGAACTTATGTGTTCATATATTGATAATCAGTTTTCTGAAAAAATTTCCTATATCAGACCACAGGGCGGGTTATTCGTATGGTGTACGCTCCCAGATGACTGCAACATGAATGATTTCTGTACACGTGCTATAAAAGATTATAAAATAGCCGTTGTACCCGGAAATTCTTTCAGTATAGACGAAAATGAAACAAGCCATTCATTCCGTCTGAACTACTCCACACCTACCAATGAAGATATTATAAAAGGTATGGAAACTCTATCCAAAATGACTAAGGATATACTCGGCTGATTGCCGGTATTCCTGAAATATATTAACGAAAGGAATTTATCACTATGCCAAACAAAATGACTGAAAGATATACTGTAACACAGAAATATCTCATGACAAGAGGACAGGCTATTAACTTTCCTGCCCGTTTCTTCAATGCAAATCTAAAGAAAAACGAGGTCTTCGGTGTCGTTATCGACATTCCTATGTCACCTACCGTACTCACGACTATGGTATGTTTTGTCAACGGAGCTGCAAACCTCTACTTTAACAACGGTGGCGAATATACCGGAGCTTCACAGAAATACAGAAATCTTGTACAGGCTACACATACTCTCGTTGTCAACTCCGGACAGCTTATCCCGAAATGTCAGAAAACTAAAACTTATGACCTTCCGAAAGGTAAAACACATAATATTTTCCTGCTCACCAAAAATTCCGTATATCGTACGGAAATAAAACCGGGTATCATTCCTGAAAATCAGCCGGAATTACGTACATTCTATGTACTCTATCAGCGTGTTCTCAACGAATTAAGAAGCTGTCAGCTTAAGGACGATGCTGAAAGACGCAGACAGGCTTAAAAGGAGATTTTTTCACAATGGAAGATAAAAAGCTGATTTTCAGCGGTATCCAGCCGACAGGTACTTTCACACTTGGAAACTATATCGGTGCTGTAAGAAACTGGAAACCTTTACAGGAAGAATATAACTGTATCTATTGTGTAGTCGATATGCACGCCATAACCGTAAGACAAGACCCTGTAAAGCTCCGTCAGAATACCTTAAATTCGTATGCTCTTCTTATGGCTTGCGGAATAGATGTAGAAAAATCTATACTTTTCATACAAAGTCACGTCAAAACCCATGCGGAACTGAGCTGGATTCTCGGTTGTAATACACAGTTCGGTGAACTATCACGTATGACACAGTTCAAAGATAAAAGTCAGCGACACGCCGATGATGTAAATTCCGGACTTTTCACATATCCGGTACTCATGGCAGCGGATATTCTTGCATATAATGCAGACCTCGTACCCGTAGGCGTTGACCAGAAACAACATCTCGAACTTGCAAGAAATATCGCACAGCGTTTCAATCAGAGATACGGCGATTTCTTTAAACTTCCCGAACCGTATATAGCTGAAATAGGTGCAAAAGTAATGTCACTGCAAGACCCTACAAAAAAGATGTCCAAATCTGACGATAATCCGAATGCGGTTATTCTCATTCTCGACGACAAGGATACTATTATAAGAAAATTCAAGCGTGCTGTCACTGACAGCGACACAGAAGTTTGTTATCGTGACGGTAAAGACGGTATAAATAATCTTATGACTATCTATTCAAGCGTTACCGGTAAGAATTTCACGGAAATAGAATCTGAATTTTCCGGCAAGGGTTATGGTGATTTCAAGCTTGCTGTCGGTGAGGCCGTTGCCGACCACCTCGAACCTATAAGAACAGAATTTGCAAGACTTTCAGCCGATAAGGCTTATCTTAAAAAATGCTATACCGAAGGTGCTGAAAAAGCTCTCCGCTACTCGCAACGTATAGTATCAAAGGTATACAGAAAAGTCGGATTCGTTGACAGAACATAATATTATTGCGGACGGATATTTTCCGTCCGTATTTATGAAAAATCAAGGAGGTTTTTTTATATGGTAGATTATCAGCAGAAAGAAAACTACAATATCAACGATTTAATTGAAATTGTACGTCTGTTGCGTGGTAAGGGTGGCTGTCCGTGGGATATGGAACAGACTCACGAATCAATAAAAAATGATTTCATTGAAGAAACCTATGAAGTTATTGAGGCAATAGACCTTAAAAATTCTGACCTGCTCCGTGAAGAACTCGGCGATGTTCTTTTACAGGTAGTTTTTCACTGTAGCATAGAACAGGAAAACAATTCATTTAATTTTGATGATATTTGTGACGGTATCTGTAAAAAATTAATAGTACGTCATCCGCACGTTTTCGGGGAAGTGACTGTAAATTCTACCGGTGATGTCCTCAGAAACTGGGACGCTATCAAAATGCAGACGAAAGGTCAGGAAACTTATACTGATACTCTTGAAAGTGTCGCCAAATCTCTGCCAGCACTCATGAGGGCTCAGAAAGTCGGAAAACGTGCCATGCGTGCCGGCATGGATTTCAGAACTCCTGAAGATGCTATATCATGTATCACCGCTGAAAAATCAGAACTCGATGAGGCTATAGTTTCCGGAGATAAGGCACATATCGAAGAAGAAATAGGTGACCTTTTATTCTCATGTGTGAACGCCTCCAGACATCTCGGTATAGATGCTGAACAGGCTCTTACAAACGCTACCGAAAAATTTATAAAACGTTTTGCGGTAACAGAAAAACTTATCCGTGAAGAAAACATTGATATGAAATCAATGTCTATAGAAGAACTCGATACCTACTGGGATAAGGCTAAAAATATTATAAACAAATAAATTTTATATGGAGGAAATATTATGACTAAATCTGAACTTGTTGCAACTCTCGCACAAAATATGAACTGCACAAAAAAAGATGCATCTGCTGTTATAGATGCTACATTCGCCGTAATTCAGGAAACTCTCGAAAAGGGCGAAAAAGTTTCAGTAACCGGTTTCGGTACTTTTGAAATCCGTGAACGTGGTGAAAAAACTTGTATCAATCCGAAAACCAAGGAAAAAATGGTGTGTCCACCTTGTAAGAATCCTGTTTTCCACGCCGGAAGAGATTTGAAAAGAACCATTAACAAATAAATAAAACAATCCGGAGCAGGTATTTATATACCTGTTCCGGATACCGAAAACAAAAGGAGTTACTATGCGACTTGATAAATATTTAAAAGTCACACGTCTTATAAAAAGGAGAACCGTCGCCAATGATGCCTGCGATGCTGAAAAAGTAACAGTAAACGGTAAAACAGCCCGTGCCTCGTATGATGTCAAAATAGGCGATATTATAGAAATAAACATGGGTACAAAACCATTGAAAGTAAAAGTACTCAACGTGACAGAACACGCTACAAAAGAAACGGCTTCCGACAACTACGCTGTAATAGAATGACAAAATAAGGGACATTTTTCAATGTCCCGATTTTTTCGAATTTCACCTATATTCTTGCTTTCCTTACGACTTTGAATATAACGTCGGCAATCAGCAACGCTACTCCGAATACCTTATATCCATTTTTTATAAATATACACGCTCCGATAACAAACGCAATATCAAGCAATATCAATACAGCATAAATAACTATAGCTTTAACTAATGAATACGTTTCAGACTTATTATTCTGACTTTTATCAGACATAATTTTTCACCACCTTTATATAATTTAATTATACATATATTACCGGACATATTGCTGTCTGTTCAAAAAAATTTTACAGATAAAAAAACAGGTACATTTGTACCTGTTTTTATTTGGTATTGTTTATATCCCATCGGAATACTACAATTTTCGACGCTTTTGTACAATCAAGCATATTATTGTGTTCTAACTTGTTCATATCAAGATAGCGGTAATTTTCTTTTTCTTCCGGATTCTTTGAAAAAATACTCTTTATTTTGGAAAGCGTTCCGCCTGCTGAACGTGATATTACCGTACCAAGATGATAATTTTCACGCATAAATGCTATTATCTGTGATGCCGTAATTATATGCTTATCGCATACATTATAAGTGCCGGAATATGTCGTATCTGTTGCACTTCTGACAAAACACAGAATGAAATCAACAAGATTATGGACACAACATAGCTGAAAACCATACTGTCCCGTACCACAAACAAATTTACTATTGTCCTTAGGGTCTGTAATCTTTGCAGTGAGATTATCTATAAATTTATGCGTATATACCGGCGAATGTCTTATAATACAGGCTATGACATTTTTATGTGTCTGTAGCTGTCTTATAAGAGCCTTTTCAGATTCGACTTTAAGTACTGCATAATTTGTAACAGGTTTCAGTTTATCTTCTTCACGTATCGGTTCACGACTTTTTGTAAATTCATACACTTGGTCGGTACTCAGCAGAATAAACATCTTCACACCGTTATTCATAGCCATTTCATAAATGAAACTGTCACACTCCTTAGAAATAGCTATCTGTTTATCAGTAACTATCGGTTCAAAATCGTTATCAACTGTACATGATGCATGAATTACTATATCAATCTTGTTCTGACTGAATATCTTCTCAAAAGCCTCTTTATTATCCGGTGCGGACTGAATGAACGAATAATTAAGTTTTCCTGCATTATAATTGTTTTCCTTTTCGTCGACTGCAATTACAGTATTTCCCTTTTTAAGAAGTCCGGAGCAGACGTGCTGTCCGATAAGACCACACCCACCCATAACCAGAATTGTATTCACAGTTCATAACTCCCTTCAGATTAACATACTTATATATTATATCATATTAAAAATTTTTTTGCAAGTGATATTATTCAGGCTGAACACTTTTATTTATTTCCTCTATATACTTATCAACAACAGAATTGATTGAATCATATGTTTCACTCCATGGTGTACCACGTGCGGTAAGTCTAAGACTATTATCAAGAAGTTCACCGCAATCCGCTGAAACTCCCCTTGAAATGTCTATAACCGGATTTTTTTCCGCTAATTTCTGCATACTCTCTTTCATAGAAAACATTTCATCTGTCCAGCCGTAATCTTCTTTCATCTGCTGGTCAGCTATAGTAAGACTTTCCGCATCATTCATGATAAACCGCTTACATTCGAGGAATTTTCCTACACCCTCCGGATTCTGACCACCTTTCACAAAAGCATATGCTTCCATTCCGACAGGTATATAATATTCGTCAGATTCAGGGTCTTTCGGCATTGGTACAAAAAAAGCATCATCACCGAAAATGCTTTTCCATTCAGATGACTTCTTATAAAACTGATACAATCCGCACGGATAAAATAAAGTTTTTCCCTCCCCGATGTTAGAGGGCTTAGCGTTCCAGCCGTAATCTTCTGACCCAATCGCTATATAGTCGTTGGTATATAGCCTGTATATCCAGTTCTGAACACGTTCCATAGCCGGTGAGGAAAGATTATTCACAAGTTTTCCGTTTTCCATGCTTACCGGAGCTACTCCCGATGTTGCAGTAAGTCCGAACTCAAACCACCAGCCGTCAATACCATACCGCTGACTTTCAGGGTCAGTGAATTTTTTCAGCATATCTTCAAAAGTATTCCAGTTCCATTCACCGTCTGCATAGAGTTCCGCAGGGTCATTCAGACCGGCTTCACGGATTGTTTTACGGTTATAAATCACACCGCAATTGTCACCGGCTATACGTGTGGAAATTATATAATGTTTTCCGTTGAATATGAAAGTATCATTTAACTCTCGTACATCGTCCCATAAAGGCGAATCGAGATTTATATAATCGTCTGCCGGTACGAACATGGAACGCACCGCACCTTTCGGAAATGCGTCCAAATCTCCGGCATAAAAGAAGTCTATACCTTCATTGCCGTTGATTGCCTTTGCAAGCTGTTCATAACGTTCTTCGTGGGTACACTGATACCATTCAATTTTACCGCCATAACGTTCCTGAAACGCTACCAGAAATGCAGGTGTACTTTTTCCGTCGTTGTCACCGGAATTTATATCCCATGACGACAGCCATTTTATAGTCTTGTTTTCAAGCTCACCGGTGAGAAGTTCCGATTTCTTCGCATTTTCAGAAATTGCTTTCTGTAATGCCGTATACTCTTTATTTATATCAGAATCCGTATTTTTTTCACCGCAGGCAGTAAACAAAATCGGCATTGAAAAAACTGTCAGTAAAGATATTAATTTTTTTAATTTATTCAAATTATCTGCCCTCCGAACACGTTTTCCCGATTGCCGAAAATGCACAATTATCTTTCATTCTGCACGATTCACAACCCTTTTTCCCATGAATGACCGGATTTTCTGATATACCGATAATTGCGGTCACTGATTTTGAAGGTATCAATAAACTGTTTTCCGTTACCGTCAGACCGATACGCCGGTGTGCATTCAGGAAATAAAGCAAATCTTTCTGAATATCAAGCGGAAAATCTCCGTAACCGGCACTGAACCGCCACGTTCTGTACGGAGCTTTCACTACTGAAAAAATTTCCTTTTCCGCTATATTGCATACCTGCTCCACCGCAGAACTACAAAGACAATCCACTGCCAGCGAATCCGCCATATCTGTAACCGCTGTTTGTCTGATTAGCTTATCAGCCTCACCCGACAGCGTGACAGCCATTACTACAGCAGACGTACACCCCGTAAGATGCTTTTTTATATCATTTCCTGAAAGTTCTTTGTTTATGCCGTCGAGAAACAAGCCGTCTTCCGTAAAATTTACGGAAGTTTTCCGGTAAACATATGCCGGTCTGACACGTTCACGCACAAGCGGTTCAAGACGGTTCAGAATTTCCGACACCTGACCGTCCGGAACACCTTTAACACCCATATATCTTGCGGATTCGTTTTTTGAAATAGTTTCAAGTTTTATCATGCGTTTATTATTCCGGAAACTGCTTCGCTTATTTTCCGTGCAACATAGGCATTATTCATTGTATAGAGATGTATTCCGTCAACACCGCTTGCGATTAAGTCAACAATCTGATTTATCGCATAAGCAATACCGGCATCACGGAGGGCTTCCGGATTATTTTCGTATTTCTGCATGATTCTGACAAATTTCCTCGGAAGACTTGCCCCACAAGTTGTGACCATTCTTTCAATCTGATTCTTATTCACAACAGGCATTATACCGGCTTCAATAGGTACATCTATTCCGGCAAGCATTGTTTTTTCACGGAACTCATAAAATGAATTGTTATCAAAAAACAACTGACTTATAAGATGCGTTGCACCTGCGTCGACTTTCTTTTTCAGATTCATTATATCGTCAATTATAGTATCGGCATCAGGGTGGCACTCCGGATAGCAAGCACCGGCAATATCAAAATCACCATGTGCCTTTATGTACGTTATGAGGTCACTGGCATGCGGAAACTCGTTTTTAGGTTCAATATCCGGATTCCTGTCACCTCGTAACGCCAGTATATTTTCAATGCCTCTTCTTTTTATTTCCTCAAGTGTTACAGTAATTTCTTCTTTTGTATAGTTTATACATGGAAGATGTATCATGGGAATTATTCCGTTTTCCTTTATTTTTGAGGCAACATCGCACGCAAACTGATTATTACTGCTTCCACCTGCTCCGAATGTAACACTTATAAAATCGGGTTTCAGGTCTTTCAGTTCGTCGAGGGTCTTATAAATCACGTCAACGGAACTTGTCTTCTTCGGCGGAAAAACTTCAAAAGAAAAAACCGTTTTCTGTTCAAATAAATCTTTTATCTTCATTTTATGCCTCTCAATCTATGCTCCAGTCTATTTCACCAAGACCGACAGCTCTTAAAAATTCGTTAGCCTTTGAAAAGTGTCTGCAACCAAAAAAACCATTACGTGCGGAAAGCGGACTCGGATGGGCTGATTTCAGTATCAGATGTGCCGGATTCGTAATAAACTGTTCTTTTGATTTTGCATCATTACCCCATAGCATGAAAACCATTGGTTTTTCACGTTCATTAAGTAGCTTTATGACGTTAGTTGTGAAACTTTCCCAGCCTATGCCATGATGACTTCTCGCCTTATTCGCACGGACTGTAAGCACAGTATTAAGTAATAATACACCATTTTCTGCCCATCTTGTCAGGTCTCCGTGTTTTCCGAGATTATCAATACCAACATCATCTTTTATTTCCTTGAAAATGTTCACAAGTGACGGCGGTGGTACAACCCCTTTTTTTACTGAAAAACTAAGTCCGTGTGCCTGACCCTCTCCGTGATATGGGTCTTGCCCTAAGATAACACACTTCACGTCATCATATGATGTCAGCTTCATAGCATTGTAAATATCGTACATATTCGGAAAAATCTGTTGTGTATTGTACTCGTTTGCAAGCTTCTGACGGAGATTTATATAATATTCCTTTTCAAACTCGTTTTTTAAAAGTTCGTCCCAGTCGTTACCGAAATTAACCATATATTCCTCCTTTTAGTCGTAAATAATACCTTCAAGATACTTGAACCGCACAAGTTTATTTTTTCTGTATGTAAGCGAACCCTGCTCATCGAAAGGTATTTTTTCGTAAGCGTTAAGGGAACATTCTATTTTTAAAGTTTTTCCCTTACGGGTTACAAAAGTGAGTTCATAGTATTCGTCAATAAATCTGACATTGCCGTCATTTTCGATTATCCGGAGACGGTCATCACTCTTACTTATGAGTGTCGCCATTTCAACGTATGATTCAGGTTGTTTTTCCTGTTCATTTTCCGGAATTTCCTCCAGAAAAAGAGATATGAACCGTTCAACAGGATTTCCGCCCCCGAAAGTCAATATTATTAAAATCAAAGATACGGCAACTGCACCGAACATAATAAAAATATTTATCTCCGGTGACATTGTTATCAGTCCTTTCTTTTTCTATCTGTCTTTACTGAATACCGTCCGGATTCAGCTTTGTGAAGTTCCAGCTGTCAACGCACATCTGTAAAATATCGGATTTAGCTTCCCAGCCGAAAACTTCCTTAGCTTTTGTGGCATCTGCATAACACGTTGCAATATCACCGGCACGTCTTTCAGTAATTTTTTTCGGAATTGGCTTTCCGCAAGCCTTTTCGTATGCCGAAACGACTTCCAGTACACTCGAACCCTTACCAGTACCGAGGTTTACAGGTTCAAAACCCTTGTGTTCAGATGCATAAGCAATAGCACATACATGACCCTCTGCCAAGTCCATGACGTGTATATAATCCCTTACACCTGTACCGTCGGAAGTGTCGTAATCGTCACCGAAAACACTCAACTGTTTAAGTTTGCCCGATGCAACCTGTGCGATATATGGTACAAGATTATTTGGTATACCGTTAGGGTCTTCTCCGAGAAGTCCGCTACTATGTGCACCAATCGGATTGAAATACCTCAGAGCAACTACACTGAAATCGCTGTCAGCAGTACACATATCCTTTAAAATCTGTTCAATCATCACTTTTGTATATCCATAAGGATTTGTGGCAGATGTCGGCATATCTTCAGTGTATGGTGCTTTGTTGTTCATACCGTAAACGGTTGCGGAAGATGAAAAAACAATCTTCTTACAATCATTTTCACGCATAACTCTGAGAAGAATTAAAGTTCCGTAAATATTGTTAGTGTAGTATTCGAGCGGTTTGCGAACAGATTCGCCGACAGCTTTCAGACCTGCAAAGTGTATGACCGCTTCTATATCGTTTTCCCTGAAAACTCCGGAAAGTGCATCATAGTCGCATATATCGACGTTATAGAATGTCACTTTTTTTCCGGTTATTTTTTCGATTCTATCCACAGTAGCTTCTTTGGAATTGCTGAGATTATCAACAATGACAATCTCATAACCGTTTGAAAGAAGTTCAACACAGGTATGACTGCCGATAAATCCAGTACCACCTGTCACAAGAATTTTACTCATAACAAAATTCCTCCTGAAAAAATTTTTTACACTTATTATT
>CAMWUB010000017.1 GCA_947177345.1 uncultured Ruminococcus sp.
CCATAGGTGTAAACTGTTCGCTCGGTGCAGACGAACTTTTCCCCGTACTCGATAAAATATGTTCGCTTACGTCGCTACCGGTAATCGCTAAGGCAAACGCCGGACTTCCTGACCCTGTGACAAATCGTTTCAATTTAAGTCCGGAAGATTTCGCTGAAAGCAATGTCAGACTTGCCGGAGCAGGTGTTAAAATTTTCGGTGGCTGTTGCGGAACTACTCCGGAACATATCCGTAAAATGATTGAACGCCTTGAAACCGTCGAGAATATAAAAAGACCCGTAAAGCGTATAAGTGTAGCGTGTTCCGCTGTGAACTGTGTGACCATAAATCAGCCACGGGTTATAGGTGAACGAATAAATCCTACCGGAAAAAAACGTTTCAAGGAAGCCCTCATAAATCACGATATAGATTATATTTTAAGTCAGGCAGTGGAACAAGTACACGCCGGTGCGGAAATTCTTGACGTAAATGTAGGATTACCGGATATAAATGAAAAGAAAATGATGATTACCGCTGTCAAGGCTATACAAAGTGTATGCGATACGCCATTACAGTTAGATTCCACTATACCGGAAGTACTCGAAGCCGGTTTACGTATCTATAACGGCAAACCTATTGTAAATTCCGTAAACGGTGAAGACGAATCACTTGAAAAAATTCTGCCGTTGGTAAAAAAATACGGTGCGTCGGTTGTGGGACTTACTCTTGACAAAAACGGCATACCGAAAACCGCCGAGGGACGTTTTGCAATAGCCGAAAAAATTCTTAACCGTGCGTTATTTTATGGTATACCTAAAGAAGACGTTTTCATAGACTGTTTAACGCTTACCGCCTCCGCGGAACAGGACGGAGTTCTTGAAACTCTCAACGCTCTGAACCGTGTTAAAAATGAGTTAGGTTTAAGAACTGTATTAGGCGTATCAAATATTTCTTTCGGACTTCCGAACAGGGAACTGATTACACGTACATTTCTTACAATGGCACTTCATAGCGGTCTTGATTTGCCTATTATAAATCCTAATGTAGATTCTATAATAGGTGCTGTAAGGGCTTACAGACTGCTTGCCGGTATCGACAGAAATTCAGCCGATTTCATAAGTGTATATGCAAATAGTACACCTGCTCCGAAAGTACCGGCAAATACAGAAAAAAATTCTCCGGATTTGGTGTATAGTGTAGAAAACGGTCTTAAAAACGAAGCACTGAAAGCTGTCACGGAACTGGTAAAAACTACTGACCCTATGGAAATTATAAATAATTATCTTATTCCGGCACTCGATTCCGCCGGTGATAAGTTTGAAAAGGGTAAAATTTTCCTGCCACAGCTTATTTTAACTGCCGGTTCTGCACAGGCGTGCTTTGAAGTACTTAAAGAAAAACTCTCCGTAAACAACATGGAAAGCGTTTCAAAGGGTAAGGTAGTTCTTGCGACGGTCAAGGGCGATATACACGATATAGGAAAAAATATCGTGAAAGTATTGCTTGACAGCTACGGCTTTGAAGTAATTGACTTAGGAAAAGACGTTCCGCCACAGCTTATAGTAGATACGGCTATAAAATATAAAGTCAGATTGGTAGGACTTTCCGCCCTAATGACTACAACGCTTTCCGCTATGGAAGAAACTATCAGACTTCTTAACAGGGACTATCCCGAATGCAAGACTGTAGTAGGCGGTGCGGTACTTACTGCCTCGTACGCCGAACAGATTAAAGCCGATTTCTACGCAAAAGATGCTAAACAGACTGTTGATATTGCTTCAATTGTTTACGGCAAATAATTAAAGAAAGGTTATATTTTTATGATTATACTTGATGATTTAAGGGTTGAAATGACCGGTTACAGAAAAGAAATGACTGAACTCGCTGACGTTCTGAACATTCAGAAAGCAAAGGAACGTATTGCGGAACTCAATGCTGAAACTGCTAAGGACGGTTTCTGGGACGATTTGGAAAATTCACAGAAAGTTCTCCGTGAAACAAAGGCTCTCGAAAGAAAAATAGAAAAATTCAACAAACTCAATGACAGCCTCGAAGATTTGATAACTCTCATTGAACTCTCCATTGAGGAAGATGATGATAGTTCCATTGAGGAAATAAAAGCAGATTCCGAAAAATTCAAGCAGAAACTCGAAGAAGAAAAACTTTCCACACTTCTCACCGGTGAATATGACAGTGCAAACGCCATACTTACATTCCACGCCGGAGCAGGCGGAACAGAGGCTCAGGACTGGGCAGAAATGCTTTACAGAATGTACAATCACTGGGCAGAACGCCATAACTACAAAGTAACTCTAATGGACTATCTCGACGGTGATGATGCAGGTATGAAATCGGCATCAATACTCATTGAGGGCGATAACGCATATGGTTATATGAAATCTGAATCAGGCGTACACAGACTTGTCCGTATATCGCCGTTTGACGCTTCCGGCAGAAGACATACATCTTTTGCAGCACTCGAAGTTATGCCGGAAATTGACGACTCTATAGAAGTTGATATACGTCCGGAAGATATTGAAATGGAAGTTTACCGGTCAAGCGGTGCAGGCGGTCAGAAAGTAAACAAGACCAGTTCCGCAGTACGTCTTATCCATAAGCCGACAGGTATAGTAGTATCGTGTCAGACACAGAGAAGTCAGTATCAGAATAAAGACTACGCAATGAAAATGTTACGTTCAAAACTCGTCGAGATAAAGGAACGTGAACACCTCGAAAAAATAGAGGATATAAAGGGCGTTCAGCGTGAAATCGCATGGGGTTCTCAGATACGGTCATATGTATTCATGCCGTATACTCTCGCAAAAGACCACCGCACCGGTTTTGAAAACGGTAATATTCAGGCTGTTATGGACGGCGATATTGACGGCTTTATAAATGCCTATCTGAAATCGCTGTCACATGGAACACTTGAAAAGTAATTCGCAAAATGGGTGATTTTATTATATGGCTGTTGATAATGGGAATTTTTTTCATGATTGTCAACAAATTGAAACCTAAAGACCCACCGAAAAAAGAACCTGAAAAACCTCCTGAACCTGAAAAGCCCCCTGAACCTAAACCAAAACCTGAAGGTATGATATATACAGATGATTTCAAAGAAAAGATTGCAATTGCATCTATAAACGGAAAATCTAACGAGGATATTATAAAAGAAAATCCGACAATCACGGTTGAGGAAATAAAAGAATGGAAAAAAAATCTGACGGATAGTATTTTAAATCTTAAAGAACAGATTACAAATCTTAAAGAACAGAATGAAAAACTTTCCGGAGAATCTAAAAAACTTAACTCCAAAGTCGAAAGGCTGGAAGAAATCTGTAATATATTTATCGGTGACGGCTGGAAAGAAAAAACCGGATATAAATATTTATAGCGTGTTCACTTACGGGCGGACACGCTCTTTTTATGCACACTATTGTATGGGAAATTCATATAATACAGCAGAAAAATTTTTTTCTGTAAGCCGTTCTGACGGCAGAATGGAGAATTATATGAAAGATAAAATCAGAATACTTGTGGCTGGCGGTGATATGCGTCAGATATATTGTGCCGGAAAACTTTCAGCGGTATATAATACTTATGTTATGGGATTTTCCGCCGATTCGATACCTGAAAAAACTAATCTCAAACAAGCCGTAACCGATACTAACGGCTTTTATGATTTTGTAGTATTACCTGTTCCGCCTCTCGACGAAAACGGTAATATTACAGCACCTTTCAGCGATACGGAAATAAATCCCGAAGAAATACGGAGACTTCTTAAACCTGACGGCGTTATATTTGTTGGAAAATACGACAAAAAATTATCTGATATTTTTTCAGGAAATGAAATAATCGACTACATGAAATGTGAAGATTTAAGTCTGAAAAATGCCATACCTACCGCCGAGGGTGCTGTTGAAATAGCTCTCAGTGAATTACCAGTAACTCTGAACGGGCTGGAAGTTCTTATAGTAGGCATGGGCAGGATAGGAACATCATTAGCGGAAATTCTGAAAGGGTTCGGAAGTAATGTAACAGTTGCGGTTCATAATGAAAAGGGTTCAGCAAAGGCACGTATGACAGGTATCAGACCGGTATTCACTGATAATATGACTACCGATTATAAACTTGTTTTCAATACAGTACCTGAAATGATTTTTGATAACGAATTACTGAAACGTTTCAGTGATGATACACTATTCATTGACCTTGCATCTAAACCAGGGGGAATAGATTTCAAATCGGCGACAATGCTTGGTAAAAAAGTAATATGGGCTTTAGGAATCCCTGGGAAAACTGCACCTGTCACATCAGGGGAATTTATAGCCGAAACAGTCGCCGGAATTATCGAAGAAAGGGGTTTTATAAATGAGTGAAATTTTAAGCGGTCTTAAAATAGGATTCGCTATGACGGGTTCATTCTGTACTTTCGCCAGATGTTTCGAGCAGGCGGAAATACTTAAAAATATGGGTGCTGAAATAATACCGATAATGTCGGAAAATGCTTCCGGAACATCTACACGTTTCGGTACAGCAGACGAAAATATTAAAAAACTATCTGAAATTACCGGAAAAAAAGTCATCACATCAATAACAGATGCAGAACCCATAGGACCTAAAAATATGACCGACATCATGATAGTAGCACCATGTACATCTAATACAGCTTCAAAACTCGCCAACAGTATAACCGATACAGCGGTAACAATGGCTGTTAAGTCGCATTTAAGGAGCGGTAAACCTGTAGTTCTTGCTATAGCCTCAAATGATTCGCTTTCAGGGTCAGCCAAAAATATAGGAGAACTATTCAACAGAAAAAATTACTACTTTGTCCCTATGCTACAGGACGATTGCAAAAATAAACCGGCTTCACTTGTTGCAGAGTTTTCCATGATACCGGAAACTATTTTATCAGCCCTCGACGGCATACAATTAAGACCTATAATATATCACCGTTCAGATTGAAAATCAAGGCGGTCAATGAAATACTGACCGCCTTAATATTACATAATTATCAATGATATTGTATACAGAATCTGTACTATAACTGCAATCATGAACATAACTGAACTTTTGGCAATTACAATACCTCGCCTCGATTGCATAGGAGTAGTAGCCGGTATCTTGTTATTTTCACGGAAAATACATAAAAGAAAAAATCCAATCAATGCCATTACAAGTACAAGCATAGATGTAAATATATATCCTGTACTTTCTTCAATATACGGAATAAGTGTAGACATCGTATTTGTAAAGGCGTGGACGATTACTGCCGGTATTATGGAATTATGTTTCAGTGTTATATGTGCCAGAAAAATTCCCATTATGAAAGCAAGTACAAACTGTGGTATATTATGATGTGAAAGTCCGAAAAAAAACGCCGTCGCAAATACCGCAAATCTCTGATTTGTACGTGAAAAAACTCTTAAAAGCATACCTCTGAAAAATATTTCCTCAGTAATCGGTGCTATTATACAGGTATAAACCGTCATGATCGCAAAGCCTGTACCGGTAACCGCTATACCATCCATATCCATGACATCGGTTGTATATCCGTACTGTACAAAAATATCATCTATTGCCCCCGCAACTATCGCAGAAAGTTCCCATAGAAAAAACGCAATCAGACAATATTGCAAAGCCTTTCCGAAACCGAAGTTACGTGTCCGGACAAGCTGATTTTTCGGAATACGTGCCATTCTCATACCCATGAACGCAAAGCTGATATTTGTTATCATGAACGCAAGCATATTTATCGACGCAAATATTGAAGAACTTTCCATATATATGAATATTGTTTCAATATCTGCTCCGGTATTTATGGAACTTATTATCATACGTAATACATAGATTATTACATATGTCAGAAGATTACTTATCAAAAACTGTCCGAGTAAACACCAGCCACCTATTGAATAAAACCGCCTTATTTTCCGACGTTCTGTTAATTCAGGGTCAAGCGGGATATTACAATCAGGTGCATCGAGTTCCGGCATTATGTCGGAATAGTCACCGCTGAACTCCGGATATTCTGTGGGATTGTCAAACGGATTCATTTTATCAGGAGACTTATTTTTATGTTCTTCAGCAATCTGCCTGTTAAGCCGGTATATCTCGCTGTTGAGTAAAGATATTTCGGCTCGGTAATATTCTTCGTTCATATATGTTCCTCCTCTCAGATATTGCATTTTTTTATTTATGATATTTTCCGCCCTCTGCAATCTGAAAAGCTCTGTAAACCTGCTCCAGTAACATGACCCTCGCCAGCTGGTGCGGAAAAGTCATTTCTGACATGGAAAGTTTAAAATTTCCCATTGATTTTATTTCCGGTGAAAGTCCGTAAGAACTTCCGATTACAAAGGTAAATGCACTGAAACCATTTACTCCGGCTGACGTTATTTTTTCAGAAAACTTAACACTTGTCAATTGTCTGCCCTCTATGCACATTGGTATTATCATGCCTTTAAGATACTTTTTAATCTGTACCGCTTCTTTCTGTAAAGCCGAATCTATTTCCTTTTCCGACGGATTTTCACTTAGTCTGTACTCGTCGAGTTCGTGAATTTCAAAATTACAGTATCTCGAAAGTCTTTTTATGTATTCCGCACATGCATTACGAAGATAATCTTCTTTAAGTTTTCCTATCACTATTAAATTTATCGTAATCAAAAAACAACCACTCCTCCGTTAGTCTCGACAGGTGCTACACCCATTATGTAATCTTTACTGAACTTATACTTTTTGTCAAGAAATTTCCTCGCCGTCGCAAATGCTGTACGTGGTGTATTGTTTTCCTGACTTAAATGCCCTAATACTATATGCGTTGTACCTTTTTCTATTAATCTTCCTATCTGTGCGGTACAGTCTTCATTTGAAAGATGACCTGTTTCCGACAAAATACGCTGTTTCAGGTGAAACGGATAATTCCCCTGTCGTAACATTTCCTCGTCGTAATTTGATTCAAGAAGTACCATTTTACAACCTTTAAGTGCTTTTTCTGCTTCCGGAGTTATTACGCCTGTATCTGTACATACGGCACAGTATTTATCATCTGATGTATGTATCCTGTAACCACAAGGGTCTATGGCGTCATGTGATATTCTGAACGCATTTATTTCCATATCGGCACAGACTATATTTTTTTTCATCTCTATAACCTTAGACTTCGGGGAAACCTTATCATCATCGCATAACTTCCGGAGTGTCTTTTTAGTACCGTAAACTGTTATACCTGTTTTGTTCGTAAGTACTTTCAGTCCGGAAACATGGTCACTGTGTTCGTGAGTTATGAATACTCCCTGTATAGCCGTAACCGGTATCTTGTTTGCCGTAAGTGCTGTTGAAAGTCTCCGGAAACTTACTCCACAATCTATAAGTATTCCACACTTTTCATTTCCGATAAAGTAGGAATTTCCTTTACTGGAACTGAAAAGCGGATATATTCTTGCCATTTTATCCCTCTTTCCTGTCTGCAATGTACTCCATAGCAAAATATTCATGTCCGAACATACTGCACTCTCCGGCAAAATCAAATTTCAGACTTTTATATGTCTTCAAAGCCGGAATATTGCTTTTCACTACAAATAAATGCACGGATTTACAGCCCTTTTCAACAAGTTTTTCAATAAGTTTTTTCAACATTATTTTTGCATAACCGTTTCCCTGATATTCAGGTGCAATAACTATTCTTGAAATTTCACACTGTGTACCGTCATTTATTTTCCAGAAGTCATTATTTTCAAAAACGCTATCTGTTTCAACAGAACACGCACCTATTATTTTATTGTTATTCTCAAATATATACAGATTTCCATTTCTGAAATCCCCCATGGCATTTTCACACGTGGGATAGTCTTCAGTCCAAAGCGAATAGTTAACTCCTATAACGTTTTTGTAAATTCCGGCAACAATATCAATATCTTCTTGTTTTGCTTTTCTAAGATTCATATTTTTCTGATTTCAACACCTTGTCTTGTCTCTCGGACTTCATAGCCGAGTGCGGTTATTTTATTCCGTATCTCGTCGGCAAGTGCGAAATTCTTTTCCTTACGGGCGGACTTTCTTTCCTCAACCAGTTCAAGCACTTCCGCCGGTATCTCCTCACCTTGATTCACTTTTACGGCGTTTTCAATTATATCGAGACCTAAAACCTTATCAAATTCCTTAATCAATGCAATTTTTGTTACGGAATTAGTTCCGGATTTAAGAACGTCATATAATGCAGTTATCGCAAGTGACGTATTCAAATCATTATCAAGGGCATCTGTGAAATTCTTCATAAGTCTGTTATATTCCGTACTGTCAATATCGCCGGAAGTGTCATTCAGAAGAAGTGCTGTCTTTTCGATAATCTTATTATAAGATGTCACTGCATTGTTTAAATTATCCCAGTCGAATACAAGCGATTTCCTGTAATGCGACTGTAAACAGAAATATCTGTATACTACCGGATTATAGCCCTTTTCTTCCAGAAGTGATATCGTAAGAAATTCCCCTTTTGATTTACTCATTTTTCCGCTGTTCGTGTTAAGATGGTGTACGTGAAACCAGTAGTTACACCATTCGTGACCTAAATAAGCCTCACTCTGTGCGATTTCGTTAGTATGGTGCGGAAACGCATTATCTATACCACCACAGTGTATATCAAGATATTCTCCTAAATTCTTCATGCTTATACACGAACACTCTATATGCCAACCCGGATAGCCTACACCCCACGGACTTTCCCATTTAAGTTCCTGTGAGTCAAATTTTGATTTGGTAAACCATAGTACAAAATCCGCCTTGTTTCGCTTATTGGAATCTTCTTCAACACCCTCACGGACACCGACAGCTAAATCTTCTTCCCTGAAGTCGTTGAAAACATAGTACTTTTCAAGTTTAGATGTATCAAAATAGATGTTTCCGCCGGCTTCGTATGCATAACCCTTATCAATAAGCACCTGTATAACCCTTATGAACTCGTCTATATATGATGTAGCCGGTACAACTACGTCAGGAGTTTTTATATTAAGTTTCTTACAGTCGCTGAAAAATGCGTCTGTATAGAATTGTGCTATCTCCATGACCGTTTTATGTTCACGCTTTGCACCTTTTAACATCTTGTCGTCACCGGTGTCGCCGTCGCTGGTAAGATGTCCTACGTCTGTTATATTCATTACTCGTGTGACTTCCAGACCTGTAAAGCGGAGATATTTTTCAAGAATATCCTCCATTATATACGTCCTGAGATTTCCGATATGTGCGTAGTGATATACGGTAGGTCCGCAAGTATATATACTTGTCTTTCCCTGTTCGTGAGGAATAAATTTCTCTTTTTTATGTGTAAGTGAATTATATAACTGCATTATAAATACTCCTTATCATTAATTATTATGTATTCTGATATTCAGAAAGTTTTTTCTTTTCGTTTTCAAAAAGATTGAAAGTGTTATCTTTCTGGTGTTCGCTGACCGCAAATTCATTAAGTTTTCTGCCGTCGGTGAGAAGTACGCAAGCCTGATATGCGAGTTGCTCATACCAGTCCCATGAATAGCGGTCATCGGGTAAACCATGCGGAAACTCTATTTCTGATACAGTACCGGTTTCACGACTTTTTACACCTCTTGCTGTGAAAAAATTACTGTCCACGGATATAATTATTTCTATATTGTTGTATTCCGTGGTATCGTCAAAGAAAACCCTGCTTTGAAAACTGCTCCATTCAAGAATAGATGCTCTTATTCTTCCGGTTGTATCGGCGACACCATAACTTATAGTCAACCTCTCCGGAGGTACTGAAATATCGTCTCTGTTCATTTTCAAATCATCATGCATATAATTTATAATATTTTCAATCTGATATTCACGGAATCGTACATATTCAAGTCCGAAATTAAAATATACAGACATTCTTAAAAACTCCTTCTTAATTTAGTTTGTACCGGAATTTTTTTCAATGCCGGTATCCGTTCAGAACACCGGCATATAAAAGACTTATTTTTTCATATCCGAAACTTCTTTTTTAAGTCTTTCAAATTCCGTACTTAATCTGCACAATTCCTGTGATACAGGGTCAGGAATGTGTATCTGGTCAATTTCACTGCAAACATCCTTACATATTTTTTTACCGTTTCTTCTTACTATTCTTGCCGGTACTCCTACCGCTGTACAGTTATCGGGAATTTCATTCAGAACTACTGCATTTGCAGCAATCTTGACATTGTTTCCGACTTTAAAAGGTCCGAGAACTTTTGCACCTGCTCCTACAAGCACATTATGTCCGAGTGTAGGGTGTCTTTTTCCTTTATCCTTACCAGTTCCGCCGAGTGTAACTCCCTGATACAACAGACAGTTATCACCTATTACAGCGGTTTCACCTATTACAACACCCATACCGTGGTCTATGAAAAGTCCCTTTCCTATTTCTGCACCGGGGTGTATCTCGATACCGGTCTTACGTCTCGAATGTTGTGAAATCATTCTGGCTATTGTGAACATCTTTCTTTTATAGAACCAATGCGATATACGATAACTTCTTACTGCCATAAGGCTCGGATATGTCAACAGTATTTCAAGCGTACTGTGTACAGCGGGGTCACGTTCCCGTATAAGCTTTATATCTCTTTTTATATATTCAAACAAAATGAATCCTCCTTTTAAAAAAATTCAGTCTCCGGAGGCACACAGAAAAAAATACCCTCCGGAGACGTATTTATTAATGCTGTTCTACTCCGTTTATAGCACAAAATGATAAAAATTATTCTGATTATTATGCTTTTTATTAAATATGGCTTATAATATTATATACCATGCCACCGGATTTTGTCAAGGGTCAATAGATAATTTATATATTTCAAAAAAACAGAACTCCGAAGAGTTCCGTTTTATATCGTGATTAATTATCCTTACGCTTTCCGGAAACGAACATAACTCCTACTGAAACCGCCAGCAATGCGAAAACATTACCGAAGTTATCGCCTGTTTTCGGTGAGGCTTTACCTGTAACAGTGCCGGAAGATGATTTATTATTATCTGTATCGCTGTCATTGTCGCCGTCCTCGTCATCTGAACCGGAATCATCATTGTTATCATCGTCAGATGTACCAGCTCTTTCGCCTGTAAGTTCAATTACACCCCATAAACCAGTTGTATGGTCTTTAACCCATGCAAGACCATTACATACAGGACGCACTTCAGCGAACTCACCTACAGGTATTACAACTTCACCGTCAGTAGCATAGTAGCCACCACCCCATATAGTATTGAATGCTATATAGTCTTCTGACGGAAGATATGGTGTATAATCATTGTTATTTACGTTGAATAAATATGAGGCTTCACACGGATTTTCAATAATCTGATTGCCTTCTTCGTCGAAATAATACCATTCGCCGTCTCTTTCAAGAGCTGTTATACCGTCTTTATACGAAAGTGCATTATCATAATCAAAATCGATTATTATTTCACCGTCTCTCATTATGCCGTAACTATCGTACAGTATAACCTTATCTTCAGATTCGTCAATTGAAACCATTCTTACAGGAATTGTTTTACCCTCCGGAAAATCCAGCGTTGTTAAACTACTGTTCTTACTGTTCAGCGATACTTCTTCTACTGTATCATTACTCGGCATTACACCAACATATGCGAATAAATCTTTTTCAGGGTCGTAACAGTAGTAACTTGTGCTTACATCAGATAATAAATTATTCTCACACCATGCACAATAAGGTTCTTTAGGTTCTAAAAATTCGCCTGTTTCGCAACAGAAATATGAAATGTTATCTTCCTCGTCATATAAGATAAAATGGTCATTTATTGCACCACGTATTCTTATATAGTCAGGTTCAATTACTACATTTCCGTCCATATCTATGACACCGTAAAAATCGCCCTCTTTTATAACAGCGTATCCGGTATCTACAAACTGACCGTATCTGTATATATAATCATTATAGGCATCAACGGAATCAGAATTTTCACTATCATAAGACGGTATAGCTTCCATATATGCACCTACTGAATTTATATCGTCTGCTTCTACGGAAGGTTCTACATACCATTTATAAGTAATAGCTGATTCTTTTGTTGTAGTAGTTGTTGTTACTGTTGTTCCGGTAGTTGTTTCAGTTGAAGTTGTCGTTGCAGTTACGGTAGAAGTAGTCGTGGAAATTTCAAGGTTTTCAAGTACTTCATAGGTCTGTAAATCAACGTATAATGTACTGTCATTATTACTGAAATAAACTGCAAGATATTTGTTATCTATAATTTCTAAATTATCTACCCAGTAATGTCCGGAAGTAGCATAATCTTCTTTTAAATGCGACATTCTTTTAAGTGTTTCGCCCTCATAGCTTACTTCATAGAAATCGGGATAAACATATCCGGAGATATAAATTGAATTTTCACCGAAAGCATACTTAATACTTGCACCCTCAAAATCGCTGTTTTTCCAGAGAACTTCACCGGTTTCAAAGTCGAGTGCCTTTATAGTACCGCCCTCTGTGAGATAGTAGACGTTATTATGTTCACCTAACTCTTCTACTACCGCAAACTGTCCGGAATCATATTCACCTGTATTATAAGTCCATACGGTATCACCGGATTCGCTATATGCAGTGATTACGGCATATTCTGTATGCTGATTTTCATTATAACCTTTTTTAAATTCGATATTGTTTACTTTCTGCTCCGATTCCTGCGGAGTTGTTTCCTCAATATCAAGCTCATCTGTTTCATATGTATCATCATAATAATCAATATCATCTGATTCAGAATCGCTTTCTTCCTGATAGTCGTCATCTTCAGAATAATCATCTTCGGAATAATCCTCGTCAGAACTATCCTCGTCATAATAATTTTCTTCAGAATTATCCTCTTCAGTGTTATCTTCGTCAGTTACTGCCTCGTCATTTTCCTCGTAAATATCCTGTTCCGATTCCTCTGCATTTACTTTTATAACACCATTGCCAGTACAGACCACAGGTACTACAAAATTACTACCTGCAACCGCAACAGATAAAATCTGAGCAAGTATTTTTTTTGATTTAATATTCATATTGTACTTCTTTA